>JBDRZZ010000003.1 GCA_039804165.1 candidate division WOR-3 bacterium | reverse complement strand
TCAAATAAAGCTGTTGTTTTGGGATTTGGCATTAATCCTTCATATGGAAAAATAGACCCTTATAAGATGGGAGCTTCAGTGATTGATGAATCTTTAAGGAACTTAGTTGCTGCCGGAGGAGATATTAAAAATGCTGTTCTTCTTGATAACTTTTGTTTTGGTGATGTTGCAAATTCCAAAGTATTTGCAACTCTTTTTGAGACAGTGAAGGCTTGTTATGACTATGCTAAAATATTCAAAACACCTTTTATCTCAGGAAAAGATAGTTTAAATAACTTTTTCACATTGAAAGATTCTTCAAAAAAAAGAATTTCAATCCCTCCAACTCTTTTAATTTCATCACTTTCAGTCATAGATGATTATAATTATTCAATGACCTCAAATTTCAAAGAAGAGAATAATTATATTTATCTTGTAGGAGAGACAAAAGATGAAATAGGAGGGAGTGTATTCTCAAAAATTCTTGAAATAGATGGAGAGCCTCCCGAAGTTAATGGACCACTTTCATATAAAATATTAAAAAAAATATCAGATGGGATTAGAAAAAATTTATTTCTCTCAGTTCACGACTTATCAGAAGGAGGGTTAGCTGTTGGGCTTGCAGAGATGTGTTTCTCTAACGAAATTGGATGCGAAGTTGATATTAGCTTTATAACCCCAACCTTAAGGGAAGACATTCTGTTATTTAGCGAATCAAATTCACGTTTCCTCCTCGAAGTAAAGAGAGACAAAGCGAGATATGTGGAAAGGCATCTAAAGGGAATTCCTTTTTATAAGATTGGCGAGACAAGAGGAGACTCTTTTATCTTAAAGAAAGAGAGAAAAACAATAATGGATGTTAAAATAAGACATATTTTAGATTTATGGGAAAAGGCCGTAAAATGGTAAAAGCTTTAATTTTAAGAGGGCCTGGAACAAACTGCGATGTAGAAACAGGTTTCGCTTTTAGTAAAGCAGGGGCAGATGTGGAATTTATATTTCTCGACGCTCTTTTAAGAAACCCAAAGATTCTCTCAAGAATACAAATACTTGCAATTCCGGGAGGATTTACTTATGGAGATGACCTTGGAGCAGGAACCGCAGAAGCAGCAAGGCTTACAAAAATAAAAGATGAAATTCTTAATTTCGTAGAAAAAGGAAATCTTATTATTGGTATATGTAATGGTTTTCAAATATTAATAAAAATGAAACTCCTTCCAGGCTTTAAAGACGCTAAGGCTACGCTCACCCTAATTCCAGAAGCTAAATTTAGAGACGAATGGCTTACTCTTAAAGCAGAACCAAATCATTGTGTATTTACAAAAGGAATAGAAACCTTTCGCATCCCAATGGCGAATAGTGAAGGAAGGTTATTTATTGGGGATGAAAGAACACTTAATAAAATAGAAAAGGGAGGATATGTAGCTCTTAGATATTTTGGGAAAGATCCTACAAATTCAAGTGGTAAAATAGCTGGCTTGTGTGATAAAACTGGCAGAATCTTAGGGCTCATGCCACATCCAGAAAGAAATATATTTAAACACTCTCCCCCTGATTGGCAAGATGGGAAATTAGGAGGAGAGGGGCTTAAAATCTTCAAAAATGCGGTGGATTATTTCAACTGATTTGAAAAAATTTTATATTGACTAATTTGGATAAACTTGTTAATTTGAAAAGGAGAGTTAAGAGATGATTTATTTTATTCTCGCATTTTTTTTAAGTTTCTTTTTAACAATTCTATTTTGGAAGATTTCTCCAAAAATAGGATTATTAGATAAACCGGGAGGAATTAAAACCCACTCTGATCCAACTCCTTATGGTGGTGGAATTGCAATTTTCTTAGGGACCTTAATTGGTCTTTTAAGTAAAGGAGAGAAAGAAATACTCCTATTTGGTTTTTTAATTTTCCTCCTTGGGTTATTTGACGATGTTAGGCCTTATTCAAGGTATCTAAAACTTTTCTTTCAATTTTTAATAGGAATTTTTACGGTCTGGGCTGGTTTTAGGATGAGAATTGTCTCTTTACCTACATCCATTAACATAATCTTATCCATCTTTTGGATTGTTGGAATTACAAATGCTTTTAATATAATTGATGTGATGGATGGGATAGCTGCAGGGGTTGGCTTTTTTTCAGCCTTAAGTTTTGTTTTTATTTCAGCTTTTGGCACAGGAAATTATCCTATAATTGCTTTGACTCTTGCCGGAAGTTGTCTTGGCTTTTTACCATTTAACTTACCAAAAGCGAAAATTTTTATGGGAGACTCGGGGAGTCTTTTTCTTGGTTACATTCTTTCAGTGGTAGCTTTAATTACAAGGTATTCCTTCGGTAATCCCATTAGTATTTTTGTCCCATTATTAATTCTCTTTATCCCAATTTTTGACACTTTTTATGTAATATCTCTTAGAATTACGAAAAAACAAAATCCTCTTAGGGGTTCTCATGACCACTTTGTTTTAAAACTTAAGGCTTCGGGCTTGCCTATTCCTTCAATAGTGGCTATAATATACCTCTCAACAATTGCTTTGTGTGAAGCTTCTTTTATCATCACTTTACTTACCTTTAAAGGTGCCGTAATTTCATATGCGGTTGGATTTCTAATATTTGCATTTTTTGGCATTATATTAAGAGGCAAAACTTGATTGTAATCCTTGGAGCAGGAATTACAGGATTATCTATTGCATATCATCTTAAAGAGAGAAATTGTAGATTCATAATTATAGAAAAAGAAAAAGAGCCAGGAGGACTCTGTAGGAATATAAATATAGATGGATATGTTTTTAACTATACAGGGCATTTTCTTCATTGCAGAACCATATATGTTGAAAATCTAATAAAAAAACTTCTTCCTAATATTAGATTAATAAAAAGAAACTCGTATGTTTATCTTTACAAAAGACTTATTCCATATCCAATTCAATTAAACATTCAATACCTTCCTATATTAAGCCGTATAAAATCCTCTATATGGTTTACTCTTCGAAACAAGAAAAAAATTCAAAATCTTGAGGATTGGTTTATTAGTAATTTTGGAAAAGGATTATATGAAATTTTTTTCTTGCCTTATAATGAGAAGCTTTGGAGATATCCAATAAGAGAAATAACCCCTAATTTTCTCGTTAATTATGTGCCTAAGGAAAAGCCAAGCTCTTCACAGGAAGTTGGTTATAACGCTAAATTCTTTTATCCTCCTGAAGGAATTGGTGAGCTTATTTCTTCTTTTTCTAAAGGAATTGAGTTTGTAAAAGGGGAAGTTAAGAAAATAGATAAAAATTATGTTTATTTAGATTCCAAGAAAATAAAATATGAGAAGCTTATTTCTACAATCCCTCTTCCTGAGTTATTGAAGATGTTCTATAGAAGGAAGATTAAATTAAAAGAAAAACTGATTTGGAATTCGGTTCTTTGTTTAAATATTGGAATAAAAGGAGAAATTTTACCTCCAGGTGAACTACATAATATAAATTTTGAACCTTCGAAATTTCACTGGATATATTTTCCAGAAAGGGAAATTCCTTTCTATCGGGTTGGCTCTCTTTCAAATGTGTATAGAGAGCTTGCACCTAAAGGGTGTTCCTCATTATGGGTAGAAATTTCATATAGAGATAAAAATCCAAGTAAAAAAATTATTGAAATTGTAATTAAAAATCTGGAGGAAATAGGAATGATAAAAAGAGAAAAGATAGATATAGTTTCTAAGGTTGAGATTCCATATGCCTATCCAATTTATAATAAAAGTAGAGAGAATATCCTCAGAGAAATCAAGGAATTTTTAGAGAATTATAATATAACCTTAGCAGGAAGATTCGGCAAGTGGGAATATTCTTATATGGAAGAATCTATCTTGGAAGGAAAAAGAATTGCAGAGAATTTATGCGAGTTTTAGTTATTCAATGTATTGCTAAATTAGAATTAGGGGGAGCTCAAAAAATTGTATTAGATTTAGTAAGAGAGTTAAAAGATAAAGGAGTATTAATCACAGGAAAGGGTGGATTTCTCTATCAAAACGTAAAAGAAAAACTAGGAGAAAGACACATAACATTATCTTGTTTAAAAAGAGAGATTAGTCCACTAAGTGACATCCTTTGTTTCTTTAAATTAAGAAATATTCTTATTACATTTCATAAAGAATATGACCGAATAATCTTGCACACCCATGGTTCAAAAGCAGGTATAATTGGAAGATTAGTTTCGGGAACACTTCCTTTTGTATTTTCCGTCCACCACATTCATGGATTCGCTATTAATCCTTATATTCTTTTTTTCAAAAGATTTATTTATCTCTTAGCAGAAAGAATCGCTTCTTGTTTTGGCAATTTTCAAATTTCAGTCTCTAAGATCCATATAAAAAAAGCCCTGGAATGGGGTCTTAGTAAAAGGCCAAAATATATCTATGTTCCCAATTATGTAGATACGAGTCTTTTTAAAAGGAGAAGCAAAAGGAATAACTTTATAAAGATAGGAACGGTGGCTAATTTTAAACCTCAAAAAAATCCAATAATTTGGGCGAAAGTCGCCTTAAAAGTGACTTCAATATTCAAGAACGTCGTTTTTCTATATGTTGGCGATGGGGTTCTTCGTAAAAAAGTAGAAAATTTAATAAGAGGAAATAAAAGAATTAAGCTTTTAGGATGGCGGAAGGACATCCCTGATTTCCTTTCCAAGATTGATATTTTCTTTCTCCCTTCAAAATGGGAAGGAGCCCCTTTATCTATTCTTGAAGCAATGGCTTCAGGGCTCCCTGTTGTAGCCTCTTCTGTGGACGGAATAAAAGAAGTGGTCGTAGATTCTTTTACAGGCTATCTCATTTCACCCAATGATCTGAATGGATATGTAGAAAAGTTAAAAGAACTAATTAAAAACAAGAAGAAAAGAATCGAAATGGGGGAAGAGGGAAGAAAAATAGTAAAAAGCAAATTTTCTTATGAAAGAACAAAAGAAGCAATCTTAAAAATATACGAATCTTTAGGGTTAAATTTCTAAAGTTCTATTTAGTATTCAGAAAATAAATCCAGCTTGTTTTGGATTTCCCTATTCCAAAATTAAATCTATTGACTTATCCTTCATTTAAAATATATTATATCCTAAAATACTAAAAAGATAATAGATATAGGATTTTATCATTATTTGAAACCAAATAAGGAAACTTTATAGGTTTAATTTTGAATCGTAATAGATCTTTGTAAGAGTAAATAAAGATGAAATGGGAAGTAGTATATAGTAAAATCATAGAAGGAATAAGAAAATACTTCAATAAAAGTGGTTTTAAAAAAGGTGTTATAGGAGTAAGTGGAGGGCTAGACTCAGCTATCACAGCTTTTTTAACAGCTGAAGCAATTGGTAGAGAGAATATAATACCTCTTTTTATGAAGGCTAAATTTACTTCTCTTCAAAGTCAAGAAAATGCCTATGAACTTTGTAAAAGAATAAGTGTAGAGTTAATCGAGTTTGATATAACAGATATTTTCGATAAATATTTAGAAAAGCTTTCTAAGAAATTCATTATTAAAAGAATAGAAATACCAGAAGAAAATCTTCAGGCAAGAATTAGAGCAAATTTTCTTATGTATGTAGCTAATAAAGAAAAGGCTTTGGTCATCGCAACAGGAAATAGATCTGAAATATTAACAGGCTATTGTACCCTTTATGGCGATACTGTAGGTGCTATTGCTCCAATTGGAGACCTATATAAAACCGAAATATACGAACTAACAAAATGGATTAACAAGACAAAGGGAAAAGTCATTCCAAGTTCAATTATAAAAAGGCCACCGACAGCAGAACTCAATAAAGACCAATTAGATGAAAATGAGTTGTTGCCTTATAGGATTTTGGACCCCATTTTGAAACTCTATGTAGACGAAAAGAAAAACAAAGAAGAGATTATAAAAGCTGGGTTCAAAAAAGAAGATGTTGAGAAAACCCTCTCATTATTTAAATCAACTTATTATAAGAGAATAAAACTCCCTGTGATTGTGAAGTTAAGATAATCCTTAAGATTTAAATCCTTTTATAATACTGGTAGCATTAGAGACCAAATTTATTCCTCTACACTTAATTTTCTCAATTGTTCTTAATTTATTTAATCCTAACTTCGCAGAAAGAGTAAAGATATTATCTATGGTATAAACTCCCCATCTTCCTAAAAAATAAGGATTACCCAAAGAAACAGGGATAGAAGTAAATGCTAACTTAAAACCAACTTCTTCTGCAAGATACCATTCCCCTTTTCTTATTCTACCAAAAGGGTAAGAAAAGTACTTCACTTCTTCTCCAAGTTTATCTGAAATGATCTTAAAAGAGATCTCCATATCTTTTCTTACAAACTCTATAGGGATTCTTGAATAATCAGGATGAAGATGAGAATGAGAACCAATCGTAATCCCATAGCGGTGCATCTCATCTATTTTACTCCATGGAAGATGGATAAAGGATTTCCCTATTGTAACATCCCAATTATTCTTTTTCCCAGCAAACCCTGAAACCACAAAAATAATAGCAGGTATTTTTTCTTCTTGAATTATTGGAAAAGCAAACTCATATAAATCAATATATCCATCATCAAATGTTAGTAAGATTCCAGAATCCTCCTTGATAAAATTCTCTGGGGTTAAAAATTTTATTCTTTTATTTTTTAGAAATCTTATTTGCTTCCTAAATTCCCAAGGAAAAACAACCCCTCCATAAGGAGAAAAGGTTTTTGATATATTATGGTAGAGAAGGACTGACTTCATAGTAGAATTTAATAATTTCTTTTGCAATGGCACTCCAAGAATATCTTTCTACTGTATTAAGTCCTCCTCTTATTAAAGTCTTCCGTAATCTCTCATCTTTCATAAGTTTTATAACCTTTGACGCAATTTCCTCTGGCTTTCCAGGGGGGAAAAGTAAACCATTCACTCCATTTTTAATCACACATCTATAACCCGGAATATCCGAAGCAAGAACTGGAATCCCAGAAGCCATGGCCTCCAAAAGAACGATTCCAAAACTCTCACCGCTTATTGCGGGAGAAACGAAAACGCTCGCTCTATTGAATATTTCAGGTAATTTAGAAGGGGATACAAAACCTAAAAAGTTAACTGCTTCTCTAACCCCTGGCGGAATCTTTATCTTCATACTCTTATAACCTCCTCCTGCTACGGTTAAAAATGCTTTTGGGAATCTTCTCTTAATAATTGGCAATGCATCAATTAAAAATTGTAAGCCTTTTCTCGGTTCTATCCTCCCAACAAATAAAATTTCAAAAGGATTTTTCTCCACCTTTCTTATTTTAAATCTAGAAACATCAATCCCATTAGGAATTATGCGATATTCACCAGGAAAATATTTAGAAATAGACGCCATAGCTGTGGGAGAAACCGCTATCTTTCCGTGAATTTTCCTAAAGTAATGGTTTAAATAACCTTTGAAGACTTTATATAACGTAGAAGAATTAAATGTAGGGTGAAAGGTGAAAATATTTGTTCTCTTCGAAACCTTTAAGGCAAGAAGAGGAAGTGTAGGAGCAATTGTTCCATGGATATGGACTATATTATATTTATTTATAACTTCTGATAGTAGAGAAAGCTTAACTTGATAGGTAATTCTTGCGTTAGACTTATTCATTGGAATAACAATTGATTTTCCAATTCTTATAACTCTTCTTTCATCAGGTTTTAGATCTCCTTCTATATTTGCTGTGAGAATTGAAACCTTATGCCCCATCCTTTCAAACTCATTTGCAAGATGAAATATATGTTCAGAAATTCCTCCAATATGTGGGTAATAGAGATCCGAAACAAAAATAATTTTCATTTCCAAATCCTCTGAAAAACAAACCATTGTAAAGGATACATTTTTATTGCCTCCTCAAGATTCTTGACTAATACATCTAACATCTCCAAAGGAGAACAGAATTCTTCCGGATATATTGGGGGAAAAATCTTCCCTATATATCGTGGGGAACCAAATTTATTTAGAGCTAAGAATCCTACCAAGATAGGAGCTTTCGTTATTCTTGAAAGTAAAACAATTCCCTTTGGTATTGAAACGATTCTCCCAAAAAATTTTGTAGGAACTCCAGTATTTAAAATATCTCTATCTCCAATCAAAACCACTATTTTGTTTTCCTTAAGAAGCTTGATTAATTTGAATGTTAAATTTTTACTTTCAAGAGAGAGTAATTTATTTCCAAATTTTGTCCTATATCTTTTGTAAAAGTTAAAAAAACTCATTCCAGGGCCACGGGTTTCCGCTACAGAATAAAGAGGGAATCCTAAACTTGAGAGAAAAATTCCCGCAAGTTCCATACCACCAAGATGACAAGAAACAAGAATGAGGCCTCTACTTTTTTCTAATTCCTTTTTTAATATATATAGCTCTGGGACTTTTATCATTGATTTTACATATCTTTCACTCATATTTGGGATATTCAAAATATCACCATAAACTCTCATAAAGTTGATAAAAACCTCTTTCACGTCCTCTTCTTTTGCTTCCCCTAAAACTGCAAGGAGATTCTCTCTTATAACTTCTCTCCTTCCTTTCGCAAAAATATACCATAATGTTCCAAAGAGCTTCGCAAGAAACTCACGAAGAGCTTCTGGAGTGAATCTTAAAAATTGAGTTAAAAAAAGCATAAAAGTTTTTTTAAAGAACAACATTCTTATGAAAAACTAAAGATCTGTAGAACCAAATCCTTTATCATCTCTCTTTGTTTGAGAAAGTTCTTTCACCTCTTTTAGTTTTACTTTCTCCACCTTTGAGATAATCAACTGAGCTATTCTATCTCCTTTTTTTATTTTAAAATCCTTTTTACCAAAATTGAATAAAATGACTTTAACTTCTCCTCTATAATCAGAATCTATTGTTCCTGGAGAATTAAGAATCCCAATCCCAAACTTAGAAGCCAATCCACTCCTTGCTCTAATCTCTCCCTCATAACCAGATGGAATCTCAAGAGCTATACCTGTAGGGATGGTTCTAAATTCCCCAGGGGGTAAAATACAATCTTCAGAAGCATAAAGATCAAGACCTGAACTTCCTTCAGTTTGATACTCTGGTAGTGGTATCCCCTCATCCAATCTTTTTATATTTATTGTTAAACTCATAAAGCCCTTCTCTTAATATCCTTAATGCATCTCTTAGATCTTTCTCATTTAAAACAAAAGCTATTCTTGCCTCATTTATTCCCTTGGAAGGGAAAGTATAACAACCATCCGCAGGGGTAATCATTGTGGTTTTACCATCTCTTCTAAAAGAGGTTAGCATCCAAATAATAAATTCTTCGGCATTCTCTACAGGGAGTTTCACAATTGTATAAAAAGCTCCTTCTGTTTTTCTATAAATTACTCCTTCTATTTCCCCAATTTCTTCAAAAGCAACGTTCCTTCTGTGCTCATACTCCTTAACAATCTCTGGTATAATGTTTTTCCGTTCTCTAAATCCCTTAATAGCTGCATATTGTTCAACTGTAGGAGCACAAAGTCTTGCCATCCCAAACTTAAGAAGAATATCGTATAACTCTTTATTTTTTGTAACCACATAACCAATCCGTGCACCACAAGCTGAAAATTTCTTTGATATTGAATCAATAACAACAATTCTATCTATAGCTTTCTCAAATTGCAAAAAGGTCTTTGGGGCCTTCCCTTCAAAAACAATCTCTCTATAAGTCTCATCCGAAAAAATCCAGAGATTATTTTCAAATGCAATATCGACAAGCATCTTCATCTCTTCATCAGTAAGTAAAGTGCCTGTTGGGTTATTTGGAGAACACACAAGAATTGCTTTGGTTTT
Source organism: candidate division WOR-3 bacterium (assembly GCA_039804165.1). Lineage (NCBI taxonomy): Bacteria > Pseudomonadati > Caldifarciminota > Caldifarciminota bacterium. The sequence goes on along the minus strand of JBDRZZ010000003.1, from coordinate 154,193 downwards.
AGGTGTTATTAAAGATTTTATTTTCTGAGAAGAAGGAAGATGAAAGCCATTTTCCATTGAAGTCTCAATAGGAATAAGTTTACAACCCGCAATAGAAACAAAGGGTCCATAATTACTATAGAAAGGCTCTGGAGTTAAAATTTCTTCTCCATAATTTAAAACCGCAAGAAGAGTGAATAAAATTCCCTCACTTCCACCTGTTGTTATAAAAACTTCATCGGGGTTTATTTTAAGAGAAAAATCTTCATTTAGATATTCGGTAATGGCTTCCCTTAATTCTGGGATCCCTTGAGAAGGACTATAAGCTAAAATCTCTTCATCAAAGTTCCTTATTCCATTAAGAATTACCTTAGGCGTCTTTATATCTGGTTGCCCAATATTTAAATGATAAACATAAACACCCTCTTTTCTAGCCTTATCTGCATAATGCATAAGTTTTCTTATTGAAGACTTAGGTGTATTTTTACCCCTCTCGGAAATCATCCTTTACCACTCCTTTTTCACTAAGCCCAAGATAACGATTGAGAGCCTCTCCTAATATCTCTAAACCTTCTTCTAAGATTTCAGGATTGAGATAGCTATAATCAATCAAAACTTCCCCTTCCTCCTCGTATTCCTTCGAATGAAATAAAGAAGCTGGCGCAACAAAGACGGTTCTTTTATCCCAATTATACTCGCACAATAACCATTCCACAAAAGTATCAGCATTAGGAACTGGAAGTTTCAGAAAAACAGAAGATATAGTATTTGGGTAACTAATTACAACATCAGGCCTACTATCTAAAAAGCTCTGAAGCACAATCCTGTTTTGTTCTAATTTTTGAAGTCTTCCTTGAAGTAATTCCTCTGAGTGTTTTAGAAAATAATCTACATTAGAGAGTTGAGGCTGTATCACAGGAAATAAATCATGGGCTATTAATTCAATCTTTGAAGGTAAAGTTGAATGAAAAATAAAAGCTGTTAAATCCCCTAAAAAGAATTCCCTTAGGAAATTATTTATTCTAATGATTCTTTCGTTATTCAGAGCAAAGTTCTTCGTGAATATTAACCCTTCTTTGTCCCTAAAAAGAGTTGAAAGAGTTTCATCTGTTAGTAAAAACAATTGATAATTTCTTGATATAAAAATTATCCTTTCTAAGCTATCTTTTGAATATATTATATTCCCAGAAAAATTAGGTTCAGAAAAATAAAATATTTTCGTCCTTGGAGTAATAGAATCTTCCACCTCCCTTCTCAAAGGTAATTCGAAGTCTTCAGCAGATTTTGTTTCTATCCATTTGATTGTAAGTGCACAAACATCCGCATATTGTCTTAGAAAATAAGGTATAGGCGCAGGGGTTAATATTTCGTCTCCTACATCAGCTACTGTGAAAAAAGCAAGATAATAAGCAGCAAAACGATTAGGAAGGAGAAGAAGTTTATAATCCTCAGGAACTTCTAGAAAGATCCTAAGTTCTTTTATTATCTTTTCTTCCGAGCCTATCTCAGATTCAATTATTTGGTGAATACTTATAGGATCTACAGAAAAAAGATTTATTATCTGGATATCCCGACTCATAAAATAATAAAATTTATCTTTATAAAAATTAAAAGGGAAAGATTCGTATAAAGAGAATCTCCTTGAATTATAAATATCACCAAGAAACATTTTTGGCTTCTCCTAAAACTGTAAGAACAAGGTTTTCTGGGCGTAAATAATGATCCACAATAGTTTTTATCTCTTCCATCGAGACGTTTTCTATTTTATTTAAAAGTTCAAGAATAGAAGACCTCCTCCCACCGTAAATTTCTTCTTTAATATTCCTCTCCATTTTATTATCAATACTTTCCAAAGAAATTAAGATATTACCTTTCAATCTATTCTTTGCAGAGTTTACCTCTTCTTCAGTAAACTCTAAAGAACCTAATAAATCCTTTGTTGCATTTAAAGTCTCCTTTAACCGATCTGTAGAAAAATATATCCCAAAAATTCCTGTATCGGTAAAAAACTCACTGAAAGTGGAAACCTCATAAACATAATTTAATTCCTGACGCAATCTCTGAAACAAAAGAGAGCTCATTCCTGAGCCAAGAATAGTCCCTGCAATTAGCAGTCCAAATCTTAAATTACTTGTGTAAGGAAAAGAAGAAGAAGAGAGGACCACATATTTATGTTTTAACTCTCTTTTAGGAATAATGTTAATACTCACCCTTTCTAAGAGAGGGGAAAATCTATTTATATTATTTCCCCTTTCTCTTTTTATTCTTTTTTCTATAAGAGAGCACAAATTTTCATGACTAACTTTTCCCGCAGCAGACACAAAAATTCTATTAGAGGACCAATGTTCTCCCCAGAATTCTAAAATATCATTACGATTTATACTTTTTACAGATTCCTCCCTTCCCAATATAAATCTGGATAATGGATGTTCCTCTCCGAAAGTGCTTTTAAATGAATAGTCAAAAACCAAATTTTCTGGAGAATCATTTACCATTTTAATCTCTTGTAAGATAATTTCTCTCTCTGCATCTAAATCTTCTTCTAAAAAAAGAGGATTTTCTACCATATCTCCAAGAACATCAACTGCAAGCTCGAGATCTTCGGGTAGAACATGAGCATAAAGAGAGGTCCACTCCCTAGAAGTTGATGCATTTAAATAACCCCCTCTTGACTCTATTGCGAAAGAAATTTCTCTCTCGGTCCGAGTCTTTGTCCCTTTAAAAACTGCATGCTCAGTGAAATGCGATATCCCTTCCTTCTCCTTTTTCTCATCCCTTGATCCCACAACGACAAAAATGCCAATTGCAACAGAAGAGGCATAAGGGACAAATTCAGAACAGACAGTGACTCCTGATGATAAAACACTTTTTTTATAATTATCCATTTCCATATCTAATCCTTATGCGTAAGTATAATAATATATTTGAATATTTATGTCAATGGGATAATTTTAAGAAAGAAAGATAAACTTCTCTATGTCTCTCCACAAGTTTATCTAACCCCCAATTACTAATGACTTTTTTTCTTGCTAATTCTCCTTTCTTTTTCAGTAAATTAACATTATTAAAAGCAAGATTTATTTTTCTCGCTATATCTTCTGGATTCTTAGGTTCCATTAAGAATCCTACTTTTTCATCTATTAGCTCAACCAAACCACCTACTCTACTTGCGGCTACTGGCTTTCCACAAGACATTGCCTCAAGAGCTGCTATAGAAGTTGCTTCCATAAGAGAAGGAATTACCACTAAATCTCCGCTTACAAATAGACCTGGCATTTTGTCGTTAGGTAAACTTCCTATAAGAAAAACATTCTTTTCTATTTTAAGTTCTTTTATTCTTTTCTCTATTCTATCCTTTAATGGTCCCTCTCCAACCACTACTAATTTTACTTTTTTGTCTTTACAGATTTTAGGCATTGCTTCAATTAAAAATTGAACCCCATTTTTTTCAACAAGCCGACGTGGACAAATTAATAAAAATTCTCCCTTTTTTCTCCTAATAATTGGCTTTGCCCAAGGAGAAAAAAACTCTGTATTAACAGGGTTAACAATGGTTTCTACTTCTTTTTCTGGCGCCAATTTATTTGCAATCTCTTTTATTTCCTTACTTGCAGCAAAAACGTAATCAGCACCTTTTATGCCCCACCTAAAATATTTTTTAAATATGAAATTTTCTGAAAGTTTTATGAAGTGAGAACTATGTAATGTAAGAATAAAAGGCTTCTTTTTGAATTTTTTTGCAATCATACACGGAAGTATTGAAGCAATGTCATGACCATGAACAATATCTGCCTTTTTGGACCTTTTTAAAAAAACAGGGATAGAAAATAAGGTCGTTAAAATCCATCCAAGTAAATTTTTACCGAAAAAAGGGGTTCTTATTATAAGAATACCTTTATAAACCTCTTTTTCACCCATTTTGGCAGAATTAGATGTAACCACTTCCACCCTATCTCCAAGTCTTAAAAACTCAATAGCAAGATTCAACATATGAACTTCCATTCCTCCAACTTCTGGATAAAAATACATTCCATTAAGAAGAATTCTCATCGCAAACTATCCAAAGAACTCTTTAAGTATTTTTAAAATTCTAACACTCGCCTTCCCATCACCATAGGGATTTTTTTTCTTACTCATTTTCTTTCGCTCCTCTTCATTATCTAATATCTTTGTAACCTCTTCAAGAATTTTGTGTTTATTTGTCCCCAATAGCTTCGCTACACCACACTCAATTCCCTCTGGACGTTCTGTTTTATTCCTTAATACAAAAACAGGAACCCCAAAAGAAGGAGCCTCTTCTTGAATTCCACCCGAGTCTGTTAAGGCAAGATAAGCCTTTGATAAAAGAAACGCCAAATTTTCATAACTAAGAGGCTTAATTAATTTTATATTAGAAACCCCTCCTAAGATCCGTTTGGCTTTTTCTTTAACATTGGGATTAGGATGAACAGGATAAACAATTAAAGTATCCTTCCTTTTTGCTATTTCCCTAACAGCTTCAAATATCTCCTCCATTGGGCTTCCAAAGCTTTCTCTTCTGTGACAGGTAAATAAGATTACCTTCTTTTTATTTTCAACTAATTCTTCAATCTTTTTGTCTGGTTTTGTGTTTTTAATAACCCAAAAAAGCGCATCAATTCCTGTATTTCCGGTCACATATATTTTATCTATTGGTATCCCACTTTTTATTAAATTCTCTTTCGCCCAATCCGTTGGAGCAAACAAAAGATCACTAATATTATCAATAAAAATCCTATTTATCTCCTCCGGAAAGGGTTGATATTTATCAAAGGTTCTTAACCCTGCCTCAATATGGCCTATAGGGATCTTCTTGTAAAAAGCAGATAGAGCAGCCACAAAACTTGTGGTTGTATCACCTTGGACTAAAAGAAGATCTAAATTTTCTTTTTCTAAAATGTTTTTCATTTTTTTAAGTAAGCTTCCTGTGATATAAAAAAGATCTTGATCTTCCTTCATCAAATTAAAATCTACATCTACTTTTAGACCAAAAAGATGTATAACTTGATCTAATAATTCCCTATGTTGAGCACTTGCAATAACAAACGGAGAAAAAACCCTTGTTTTCTTCAAAACCATTGCCAAAGGTGCCATCTTTATTGCATCAGGTCTTGTCCCAACAAGTAACCCAATTTTATACATCTTTAATTCTAAGAAACTTATTTAGAATAAACTAATTGTCAAGTTTCTTAAAAAAATCTTTTTATATAAGCTCTTTTCTCTATGGAAGAATACTTTTCAATGCTTTACTAAGCTCGTAAACATCATAAGGTTTTATGACTACTGCAGAAAATCCGTAATCTTTATAATGGGACATAACTGGATCATTAGAATAACCACTTGAAACTATAGCTTTAACCTTTGGGTTGATTTTCAAAAGTCTTTTTATTACCTCTTTACCTCCCATCCCTCCAGGAACAGTTAGATAAGAATAACAGCATCAAATGGCTCTTTTTTCTTAATGGCTTCTTTATATTTTCTTATAGCCTCTTCCCCGTTTTTAGTTAAGAGAACAGAATATCCAAGAGTTTTAAGGATTCCCTTAATTGTATTTCGAACGGTTTCTTCATCATCCATAACAAGAATTTTGCCTTTTCCTTTAAGAGTGGAATCAATTCTTATTTCTTCTTTCACTATTTCTTCAAGTTTCTTTTCCATTGCTGGGAGGTAAATAAAGAAGGTAGTCCCACTTTTTAATTTAGAATCAACAGTAATAAATCCATTATGTTTTTGAATAATAGAATGGACAATTGCAAGACCAAGCCCACTACCTCTTTTTTTAGTGGTAAAGAAAGGATCAAATATACGAGGTAAATTCTCCTCAGGAATTCCTACTCCTTCATCCATAAATGTAATTTTTATGTACTTACCCTTTTTTAAAGGGATGGGTTGCGAATTTTCAAGTATTAGATTCTCAGCTTTAATTTTTATTTCTCCCCCCTCGGGCATCGCCTGTTTTGCATTTATTGTAAGATTCTCTATTACCTGGGCTATTTGACCCTTATCCACTTCCACCTTCCAAAGACCTTTTGGAAAATCATATGAACACTTAACATTTGAACCTCTAAGGGCAAATTCTGCTGTTTTTCTTATTATCTCCTCTATTGAAACTTCCCCTTTTATTGGCTCACCACCCTTTGAAAAAGTTAAAAGTTGCTGGGTTAACTCCTTTGCTTGAAGAGCAGCATCTTTTGCTTCTTCTAATAGCTCTTTTATGTCTTCTCCTCCTTCTTCTTTTATTTCAGCAAGAGATAAATTACCAAGAATTCCTGTAAGGAGGTTGTTAAAATCATGAGCAATTCCACCGGCAAGGACCCCTAAAGATTCAAGTCTCTCTATCTTCCTTAACTCTTTCTCTAACTCTTTTCGCTCAGTTATGTCTCTAACAATCGCCCAAATACTATTAGGGGTTCCATCATTATTGCGGATTAAAAAAGCTCTTAATTCTACAGGGAAAATCTCCCCACCTTTTCTAATGTACTCCTTCTCATAAACTTCCGAGTAACCCTTTTTTATAATTTGCTCTTTTATTATCTCTTTCTCCATTTTATGCCATTTTGAAGGAGTTAAATCTGTATTTTTCATTTTTTTTATTTCCTCTTCAGAATATCCAAGCATTTCTAAGTAAGTCTTATTAAATTCAATTATATTACCTTCCATGTCAAATCTAACAAAAGCATCTACTAAACTTTCATATAGATTTCTATATTTTTCTTCGCTTTCCTTAAGCTTCTCAATCGCTTCTTTTCTTTCTTTTATATTTTGAACAATTCCCAAGATCATTTTTTCCCCTCTTAAGGAGATTGCACTAATACATATCTCTGCAGGGAAAGAAGATCCATCCTTTCGATAGAGAGTGGATTCTAATCTGGCAAATTCTCCTTTCCCTAATTTAAGCCAGAACCTTTTTTTATCTTTTCTTGTCTCGCTTTCAGGATCAAAGTCTTTTATTCTCATTTTTAGGAGTTCTTCTCTTTTGTATCCAGAAAGTTCACAAAACGCATTATTTACAAGCAAGACTTCTCCCTCAATGTTATGTAAACATACACCGTATGGCATATTTTCTATTACTGTTTGGAACCTTTCCTCACTTTCTCTCAATGCCTTTTCTGCCTTTTCTCTATCTGTTATATCTCTTGCAATACTTAAGATCGCAGGATTACCCTTATAAGTTATTAAACTCGAACTAATTTCCACAGGAATTATCTTTCCTTTTTTTGTTCTATGAAGAGTAGAAAAAACTTGCTTTTCTCCTTTTCTCATTCCTTTTATAAGATTTTCTATTTCTTCTTTAGATAGGTGAGCATCAATATCAGTTGGCCCCATTTTTAAAAATTCTTCTCTTGAGTATTCTAAGACTTCTAAAGCTCTATCGTTAACTTCTATAAATTTACCATCAAAATTAATTACAAAAGCAGTTTCATTCATTCCATTGATTAAACTTTTATATTCTTCTTCCCTTTCTTTTCTTTCTGTAATGTCTAATAAAGAAGCCACACTTTTATCTGTTCCAGGAATAATGTCTACAGAAATATAAACGTCTTTCAGCTTACCATATCTATCAATAAATTTAAATTCATAATTTTTTGGAACAGAATTCGGGTCTTTTCTCCTATCTATATGGTATCTCTTCATCCTCTCCAAATCTTCTTTTCTTGCAACAAACTCGGTCCACTTTTTCTTTCCTTCTATTTCTTCTCTTTTGAACCCTGAGAGACGTTCAAATTCCTTATTTATTAGGGATATTGTCATATCATTTTCTATTATTACAATACTCGTTGCCGCAGTCTCAAAAGCTACTTTATATTGATCTTCTTTATCTCGCGATTTTCTCCCCTCATTTTTAAAATTTGTCATTAAAAATAATTTCTTACAAAAAATGGTCCAAAACACATAGCCTTTAACTCCAAGCACTTAATTTTTTAAAAATGTAAAATATAAAATAATAATGTCAAAAAATATTGTTTTAATTTCGAGTAGAAAATAGGGTAGCTTAAAAGTGTCTAAGATAATTATATTGTTAATTAAAACAAGAACTAAAAAGGAAGGTGCTATTTTTAGCACCTTCCTTTTTAGAGGTGTTTTATTTATCTTAAAAGAGTGAGCTTTATAGTTCCTTTTTCGTTTTCAATTTTCCCAAAGAGAATTCCTCCTGGAAGTCTATTAATATCTATTTCATATCTTGCGGTATTTCCTATAAATTCCTTCTGAGGAATTACCCCAACCATCTTTCCAGTTACATCAAACAGCTTGAGAGCTGCATCTTTTTTAGTTACTCCTTTTACCTCAAGCAAGGTAGAGGAAATAAGAAGGGTCGGGAAAGCTTCTAAGTTGGAAGAACGTTCCTCCTCTTTTATCCCCATCGTTTTTACATAGAAGTTTACACCGCTTGAGCCAGGGGAGACATTTTTAGGTCCTCCATATAAGGAATCAGGGAAATCACTTAATCCGACTGTATAAGACATCGGTTTAGAAGAAACAAGAAGTCTATAAAAGCCTGTAGAGAAAGTCCCTGAGCTTGGAGCCTTTCCAATTCCAGGGGAAAAAGCCCAAACTTCTATCCCATCTGTAGGAACTCCATCTACAAAAACAGTCCCTGCTATCTGTGCATCACAAGGTTCAACAATAATTGTATCTATTATAGTATCCGGAACCTCAACGAATGAAAAAGATCTCTTTGGGGGAGTCATTGAGTAAGGATCATATTTTTGAAAGAACTCCACCTCCCATGAATTTCCCAAAGAAGAAGACCGCAACAAGAAACTTCCCTCTCCTAATTTCCCAACCCCGGTTTTAAAGCAAGGGATTAAAGTTTCAATCATTCCGGAAGGATCTATGAAAAGACCGGAGATAAAAGTCATTATTGGAGAAGTATAAGGGGTGGGAGGCTCTTGTGTCATTTCTTTAAGGAATATACATTTAAACAAAGAGCCATCCGTGGCAATCAAAGTATCATCTAAAGATTTTTCCCCAGGTATAGCTGAATCCCGAGATAAAGTCCCTAAAAATCCAGGGAAAACTTCATTAGGAGGAAGTGTGAGAATCTTATAATATTGAAGCGTGGGGACAGAAATGCTATATTCTCCTTCCTGATTCGTTATGTCAATTAAGGATCCTATTTCTTCTTGAGCTGCGTCCTTAAAACAAGGGACAGCTTTTACCAATACACCTGAAGCATTAATTGGGAGGGGACTAGGAAAGAATATCTTTCCAGTAAGAGGTCCACCTATAGGAGGCTGAACATGGAGTATTGCTTGATCTAGTCCTGCTTCATCTCTTACTATAACAATAAAGTCACCTGTAGGAATCTCAATCTTGGAGGATCTCACCACTGTTGAAAAATAGATATTTTTCTTCTCATCAATGTCTTCCCAGCTTCCATCAATTAAACACCCATAGTATAAAGGTGGCTCTCCTTCTTCAAGAATTCCATTATTATTAAGATCCATATAGACCTCCAAAGAGGCTAAAGAATCTCCATCTAAGTTTACCTCTAAAAATAGAGTATCTCCTATTATAATTGTAGCCACCGAATCACCATTTATCTTTAACTTACTTACCCCAAAAAGTGATAGAGATAAAAGTAAAATTAAATAAATCTTACGCATATAAACCTCCTTTCTTTTAAAGAGCATGCTCTTTTTTAATTATATTAGATTCGAAAAAACCAGATTAGTTCCAATTTTTATTTTCTCTTGATTTTTTTTAAAATAAGATAAATTTTTGGCTATGAATAAAGATACCAAATCTTGGCAGAAAAGAGTTGAAGGCGAAAAAGAATGGTATGAATTTTATTTTGAACCAAAAGTAAAAGTGATTCAGGGAACAAAATATTTTAATCCTCTTGATTTTATAAAATGTAAAACTGTAGGTCTTATTCAAATTCACTCTGCAATAATTCATAAGGCAAGTTTTGGAGTAAAATTGGTTGGAGATGGGCTTTTCACCCAAGAGAAAAATGTAGGTTTGTATGTTAGAACGGCAGATTGTCTTCCACTAACCTTTTACCATAAACAGAAAGAACTTCTTGGACTTCTTCATATTGGTTGGAGGGGAACAGTTCTTGAATTTCCGAAAAATTTTGTGTTAAAAATGAAGGAAATTTATGGGATAAAACCTCTTGAGTGGGAAGTTGTGCTTGGTTATTGCATAAAATGGGAAGACTACGAAGTTAGTGAAGAGATTGCAAATCTCTTCAATAAATTTGGCTCACCTTGTGTTTATTTTAAAGACGGCAAATATTTTCTCTCTCTTAAGGAAGCAAACATCAATATTTTAAAAAATTTAGGAATTGAGAGAATTTATCTTTTTCCAGAGATAGAATCCCCTTATGAATTATTTTATTCTTATAGGAAAGGCGATAAAGAGAGAAATATCACGTTGACTTTAATTGAGTCTTAAAATAAATCTTAAAGAGTTCAACTTGAATGCTTATTCTTAATGAGGTCCCTTTGAAATTACTCTACAAAATTTCAGAGAAAATAAAATGGCTAAGTCTTAGTAGACAATCTTAATGTAAATGAATATTACCCTTGACAAAATAAGTTGCAAAGATTAAAATAAAAAGGGGCGGATAGCTCAGTCAGGTGAGAGCGCCTGCCTTACAAGCAGGAGGTCAGAGGTTCGAGTCCTCTTTCGCCCAATTGAAAGCTTTATGCAAAATGAGTAAAAAAGAAAAAAAAGTTTTAGAAGAAGCAACTTTTTCTTCCATAGTTATGCGGATGGCAACAGGGGCTTATATTTCTCTTGGGCTTGTAGAGGATCCATTAACAGGCAAAAAGGAAAAAGACTTAGAAACATCAAGATATCTCATAGACTCTTTAAGAATACTTAGAGATAAAACAAAAGGTAACCTAACAAAAGAAGAAGAAGGTTATTTAAAGAACATAATTCAAGATCTTGAATTAAAATATATAAAAGAAAAGGAGTAAAAAATGAAAAGATTTATTTTAACTATCCTTTTGGTTGGAAGCTTTTCTTTGATTGCACAATATAAAAAACACACTGTAGTTAAAGGGGAATGTTTATGGTTTATTGCTGAACATTACTACAATAATCCATTTCTCTGGCCTGTAATATATGAAGCAAACAAAGATTCAATAGCAGATCCACACTGGATTTATCCTGGGGAAGTTTTTGTAATTCCAAATGTTCCTGCCGAACAAGAAGTAACACCTCCTCTGAAAGAAGGGTTAGTAACAGAATTAAAAGGGGCAAAAGGCAAATTAATCGAAGAAAAGAGAAAAGCAATTAGCACAAAAAAGACTCCTCTTGAGTTATGGAAAGAGGAACCTGTTCTTTTCTCGGTTATAAAACCTGAAACATATGCCTTTACAAGAAAGGCTGCTCTTTCTGCAGGCTTTATAACTACAGATCACAGTTTAGAAAAAGGAGAGGTAGAAAAGATTCTATATGGAGAAGCTGTACTTGAAGGCTCTCCAACTACTCTTGGAGACAAAGTTCAAGTAAATATTGGTAAATCTAAGGGAGTGGAAGAAGATAAGCTTTATACTATATTTAAATGGGACAAGGAGATTTTTGGATATGGAAGAATAGTAAGAATAAAAGGTATATTAAAAATAATTGAAGCAGGGGAGAAAGTATCAAAAGCAAGAATAATTGACTCTTATGAAAAAATAGAAGTGGGTGATAAGATCATGGATTATATTCCGCCTGAAATCAAAGCTGGGAAAGTTAAGCCTACACTTCAAGATTTAAAAGGAAAAATAATTGCTTTTAAAGAAGATGAAGACGTAGTAAAGCCCTTCTCCGTTGCTTATATTGAACCCGGAAAAAATAAAGACGTTCAACTTGGAGATGTTTTCCTCATCTACAGAGAACAAGGAGGAAGGGAAAGAGATTTAATTAAACCTCTTGGGGAGATTCAGATTGTCAACGTTCAAGATAAAACAGCCTCAGGATATATAACCTCTATTATGGGGAATACTGATATATCTACTGGGGATAAAGTAAGATTGGTTGGGAGAATTGGAGGAGAGTAAGCCAACAGCAAAGTTTTTCCTTAAAAAAAAACAAAATAAAGAAATCGTAGTAGGTATAACTGCGTATAATTATCCAATTGCAAAAATCGCAGAGGAATGTGGGATAGATTGGATCCTTGTTGGTGATTCTGCTGGTAATTGCGAGTTAGGGTATTCAAGTACTATTCCTGTAACAATGGAAGATATGCTCACTTTCACAAAGGGGGTTCTAAAAGGAGCAAAAAAAACACCAGTAATTGTAGATATGCCATTTCTCTCATTTCATACAACTCCCCATAAAGCAGTCTTAAACGCAGGAAAATTTCTTCAATTAGGAGCTTCTGGAGTAAAAGTTGAAGGAGTTAAGCAAAAAGATAATATAAAGGCGATTATAGATGCAGGAATACCTGTTATGGGACATATAGGCTTAAATCCTCAATATTTTCTACAAATAGGACACAAGATAATAGGAAAAACCGAACAAGAAATAGAAGAAACCGTTAAAGCGGCAAAAGAACTTGAAGAGATTGGCGTTTTTGCAATCATTTTAGAAGCAGTAACTCCAAAGTTAGCTTTAAAAGTTAAAGAAACTTGTTCCATTCCAATTTATGGGATAGGAGCTGGTAAAAATTTAGATGGGCAAATCCTTGTTGTCAATGACATTCTTGGTCTATCTTTTGGCTTTAAACCAAAATTCTCAAAGCAATATATAGATCTTGAAAAAATGATTAAGAAAGCCCTAACAAAATATAAAGAGGAAGTTAAATCTGGGAAATTCCCAGGCCCTCAACACACTTACAACGATTATATTGAGGCTTAGCATCCTTAAATGAAAGAGATAATTGTAGAACCTTACAGAGAAGAATTAAAAGAAGCTTGGGATAAATTTGTGGATAAAGCTAATAATGGAACAATTTTCCATAAAATACAATTTTTAAAATATCACCCAATTAACAGATTCAATTTCCATCATCTTGTTTTCCACTCAGAGAGTAACATAATAGCGGTTTTACCAGGAATGTTAAACAATTCTGTTTTTAAGTCTCCTGCAGGTGCAAGTTTTGGAGGAATTGTGATGGATGACAGAAGTTTTGATAAGGTAGATTGCGTAATAAAAACTTTCATTAAGTATTGCAAGGATAATAACATAAAAGAGGTTTATATTACAATTCCTCCAATTATATATTTAAAAGAAATTACTTGCAATTTAGAATATGTTCTTCTTTACAATGGGTTTACCTATTCTTCAATTATGTATACATCGGTAATAGATCTTTCAAAAGAAGATCCATTAAAAATATGCCATGGAAATTCCAGAAATGCAATAAGAAAAGCCATAAAAGCAAATGTTGAAGTGAAATTAAGCGAGGATTATGAGAATTTCTACCCCATTTTATTAAAAAATAAGGAGAAGTTTAAGGTCCCTGTAACTCATACACTTGAAGAGTTAAGAACTCTCAACTCTCTTCTCCCAAATAATTTTAAACTTTTCTTAGCTTATAGAAATGGAATTTTATTGGGAGGGTCTCTAATATTTGTATGTAACGAAAAAACTCTTTTAGCTTTTTATATTGCTCTTGATTACGAGTATCAAGAGTATCGTCCTATAAATTATCTTTTATTTGAAATAATAAAATGGGGACAAAAAAACGGTTTTAAATATCTGGATCTGGGTGTGAATCAAGAAGTCTCTCCGGAAAATCCGATGGAGGTAAACAGAGGTTTGATTTCTTTTAAGGCCAGTATGGGTGCTCAGTGTTTTTTCAGAAACCAAGTTTATAAAAAAATTTGAAATATTGAAAAATTCTGGGAGCGTAAAAGAACTTTTTAAAGAAACAATAATTTATGGAATTGGGCTTTTCTTAAAAAGAGCCATTGGATTCTTTTTAATCCCCCTTTATACTCACACTTTCACTCAGAAAGAATACGGGAAAATTGCTATGATATATTTATTATCCAGTATATTGATTCTTCTTTTTACACTCGGATTAAATGACGCTCTACTTAAACAAATAACAGAAAAAAACGCGGAAGAGAACGAAGTTTTCACTAGATTCTTTATTTTTCGTTTAATTTACACTTCTATTTTTCTTCTTCTGTTAATCATTTATTCTGAACAAGTGGCAATATTCCTAATGGAACCTGACGAAGGTTACCTTATTTCTCTTGCTATTCTAACAATATGGATAGAAACTCTATTTGAACCAGCTCTCTTAATTTTAAGAATCAAAAATCAATCAAAAAAGTTTGTTACAATTAACACCTTGAGATTTCTCTCGAACATTGTTTTCAATATTCTTTTTGTTTTAAAATTAAAATTAGGCATTGGTGGAGTTCTCCTCGGTAATCTCCTCAGTAGCTCTATATTCTTTTTTATCCTTTATCCAGAAATACATTCTCGCTTTACCCTAAAAATAAAATGGACTAAAATAAAAAATCTTTTATCCTATGGATTACCTCTCCTACCCTTATCCTTCATAATATGGATAGGTCTGGAATTAATTGACCGCTGGATAATAAAATTGATCCTTGGACTTTCTGAAGCAGGCATTTATACTCTTGGCTATCAATTCGGTACCGTAATGGGGATAATTGTTCATGGCTTTCGTGCCTCCTGGACTCCATTCTTTTTCAAGAATCCTCGTAAAAAAGAAGCCTTTGCTAACTCTGCCATCACATTTGTCCGGCTATCTCTTTTTCTCTGGGCAATCCTTTCGTTCTTTACCCCAGAAATTTTCAAAATTATGGTGGCAAAAGAATACTGGGAAGCTCAATCAATAGTTCCCATCATTGCTCTCTCTTACATTTTCTTTGGTCTTGAGGAAATCTTTACAGCTCCTTTTTATATAAAATCAAGAACAGGTCTACTTGTCCCTATCGCCCTTACTCCACTCCTGGTAAACATTGCCCTCAATCTTTACCTGATTCCCTTTTGGGGTATAATGGGAGCTTCTTTCGCAACATTATTTTCTTATTTTCTCTTTGCCTTATTCTCTTACCTTGTTGGGAATAAGCTCTTACCAGTAAATTACAATTTAAAAATAATTTTATCAGACCTATGTTTAGGTATCGCACTATTATGCTTGACAACCCTTTTTGGTAATGCTCTATATCAAAGATTACTCGCATTTATAATTCTCTGCTCTGTCCTATGCTACAAAGAAAAAACAAAAATAAAGATATTACTTCAGAAAATCTTAAAAGCATCTAAATCTTAACAAAAACAATGGTCAAATTATAATTTTTAAATGGCGAAATCCTTATTGAAAAAGAAATCCTTTGTCTTTTTAAAAAAAGAAAGTCTAAAAGCTGATTTCTGGAATATTCCTTCTTTTTAGGAAGTAAATTTTCTTCATATGTAGCAAAGAGACTTATTTATTTCACCGACGGAAGAGCTTCTTTCCCGCTCGTCATTAATTTATATTTGACAGAATTAGGCGAACTAACAAAATCCAATTTTTTGAAAATCTGGAATGGAGAAAAAGTTAGAAAAATCAGAAAATAAATATATAGAGGCAAAATGCTCCCAATATGTAGTGGTTGTTGCAACCTTTATGTGTGAGATAAACTGAGAAAAATTTTAAGTTTAAATCCGTTTTGTTGAAAAATAGAAGATATTGAAAAAACCGAAAAATCCATAATCAAACCTTTATTTTGGCAGAAGCGTCGATCGGATAATTAAAGGTACGGACATAATGTGGGGACCTGGCGGAAGGATAAAAGAGGTATTACTGTTGGGAGTAACCTGTCGGCTCAATATATATTAAAAAACCTGATCACGCAATGGGTATCAAAAAGGTAAAAATTTCCGTATTAAAAAAATGACACTTTCTGAAGAAAGTTACGTCTTAGGATTAGGTATTCGGGAGAATTATTTATAACGATTAATTAACACAACCTTCCTTACTTTGGTAAATTCTCCTCCGTTAGCCTCCATCTTAAGGAAGTATAACCCTGCTGATCTACCAGCCATATCTATTTCTCTTGAGTAAAATCCTCGTTGTTTCTCTTCAATAATTTCTTCTATCTTTGCACCTTTTATATCATATATTTCAAATCTAACAGAAGCCTTCACGGGAAGAGAATACCTCACTTCAAACTTTCTACCAGTGAGAATTGCCTTTACACTCATTGAATAAACTTCCGGCAAATCTTCTGGAACCGTTGAAAGAGGTAAAATCTTAAATAATCCATCGCTTACGTCTGAAGGCTCACCATCAATGTCACTTACTCGCACAAGACAACTATCGGACGGTGCATTTGGTATTGTCCAGGAGTAACTACCGTCATCCTCGGTACTTCCAATAATTTCTGCCCAATTTGAACCTTTATCTATAGAGTATTCTATTCTGACCGCTCCGCTCGTGCCTAAAGAACCCCAGGTAATATTATAAGTGCTATCCACTCTCCAGTTCTCTCCACCATTAGGAGAGATAACAGTAATAAAAGAGTTATTGTTCAACAAAACAGAAACAGTGTTGGGACCAATATTCGCAACAGCCAAGTCCATATCCCCATCACCGTCTAAGTCAGAGGAAAAAATAGAAGTAGGACCATCTCCTACACCATAGTTCACTTTCGGAACAAAAGTCCCATCTCCATTATTCTTTAAAATAGAAATACTGTCAGAAAGATAATTCGCCACAGACAAGTCTAAATCCCCATCACCGTCTAAGTCAGAGGAAAAAACGGATTGAGGACCGCTCCCCACCTTATAGTTCTCTTTCTCAGCAAAATTCCCATTACCATAGTTCTTTAAGATAGAAACATTGCCAGAACCAAAATTTGCCACAGACAAGTCCATATCGCCATCACCATCTAAGTCAGAGGAAAAAAGGGAGGCGGGACCATCCCCTACACCATAGTTCACTTTCGAAGCAAAAGTCCCATTACCATTATTCTTTAAAATAGAAATACTGTCAGAAAGATAATTCGCCACAGCCAAGTCTAAATCGCCATCACCGTCTAAGTCAAAAGAAAAAATAGAAATAGGAGCATTCCCGACATCATAGTCCTCTTTCTCTGCAAAAGTGCCATCACCATTATTCCTTAAAATAGAAATATTGTCAGAAAGATTATTCGCCACAGCAAAGTCTAAATCGCTATCACCATCTAAGTCAGAGGAAAAAATAGAATAAGGACCATCTCCTACACCATAGTTCACTTTCGAAGCAAAAGTCCCATTACCATTATTCTTTAAAATAGAAACACTGTCAGAAAGATAATTAGCCACAGACAAGTCTAAATCGCCATCACCGTCTAAGTCTGAGGAAAAAACGGATTTAGGAGCATCTCCCACATCATAGTCTTCTTTCTCTGCAAAAGACCCATCTCCATTATTCCTTAAAATAGAAACATTATCGTACCCCTGATTCGCCACAGCCAAGTCTAAATCGCCATCACCGTCTAAGTCAGAGGAAAAAATAGAACAAGGATCAATTCCTGCTCCATAGTCTACTTTCGGAGCAAAAGTCCCACTTCCTCCATCCGCTTTAACAGTGAAAGCCCATTCATAGGGACTATTTAAATGATTCCCTCCTATATCCTTAATCCCTTTTGTAAGGATGACATAGACTATTTCTCCTACAACAAAATCATTAGCCGGGTCGAATCTCGCTCTTTTTGTTGTATTTTCATAACTGTAAGTTCCTGCTTGCAACCCTTTTTGCAGGGAATAAACAATAAATGTGGTATCATTGATTGTAGAGGCATCCATATCATTATTAAATGTAACAGAGATATCCGTATTTTTTGAGACATTAAGAGCGTTCTTAACGGGACTTACAGAAACAACCTCTAGTAAAGGAAGATTACGTAAAATCGAAACATTCTCAGAATACTGATCTGCAATAGCCAAGTCTAAATCTCCGTCTCCGTCTAAGTCAGAGGAAAAAACAGAAACAAGATCACCACCTATCCAATAGTCCACTTTCGGAGCAAAAGTCCCATCTCCATTATTCTTTAAAATGGAAACATCGTAAGAAGCAATATTCGTCACAGCCAAGTCTAAATCGCCATCACCGTCTAAGTCAGAGGAAAAAATAGAAGTAGGATTACTTCCTACTCCGTAGTCCACTTTCTCCGCAAAAGTCCCATCTCCATTATTCCTTAAAATAGAAACATTGTCGTGCCCCTGATTCGCCACAGCCAAGTCTAAATCGCCATCACCGTCTAAGTCAGAGGAAAAAATAGAAGTAGGAGCATCTCCCACCTCATAATCCACTTTCGAAGCAAAAGTCCCATCTCCATTATTCTTTAAAATAGAAACAGTATGGGAACCCCAATTTGCCACTGCCAAGTCTAAATCCCCATCCCCATCTAAGTCAGAGGAAAAAATAGAATAAGGATCAATTCCCACATCATAGTTCTCTTGTGTAGCAAAAATGCCGTTTCCATTATTCCTTAAAATAGAAACATTCTGAGAACCCCGATTCGCCACAGACAAGTCTAAATCCCCATCACCGTCTAAGTCTGAGGAAAAAATAGCAATAGGAGCATCTCCCACACCATAGTCCACTTTCGGAGCAAAAGTCCCATCTCCATTATTCTTCAAAATAGAAACAGTCCCGGATCCACTATTTGCCACAGACAAGTCTAAATCTCCATCCCTATCTAAATCAGAAGAAAAAACGGTTTTAGGAGCATCTCCTACACCATAGTCCACTTTCGTAGCAAAAGTCCCATTACCATTATTCTTTAAAATAGAAATACTGTCAGAAAGATAATTAGCCACAGCCAAGTCTAAATCCCCATCACCGTCTAAGTCAGAGGAAAAAATAGAACAAGGATCAATTCCTGCTCCATAGTCCTCTTTCGGAGCAAAGGCCCCACTACCTCCATCTACCTCAACAGTAAAAGACCATTCATAAGGAAAAGCTAAAGTATCGCCATTTGTATTTTTGATATCTGGGGTAAGAACAATTGTTACTATTTCTCCTACCTTAAAATCATTAGCTGGGTCAAATGTCGCTGTTTTTGTTTCCGCGTTGTAAGTATAGCTTCCGGTATGTAATCCTTTTCCTAAGGAATAAACAATAAATGTGGTATTATTAATCGTAGAAGAGTCTATATCCTTGTCAAATGTCACAGAGACATTTGTGTTTTTCGAGACATTAAGAGCATTCTTAGTGGGGTTTACAGAAACAACCTCTGGTGGTTGAAGATTGGACAAAACCGAAATATTGTCGGAAGCCCAATTCGCAACAACAAGGTCTAAATCACCATCAGAGTTTAGATCAGAAGAAAAAATAGAAATAGGATAACCTCCTACCTCATAGTCCACTTTCGGAGCAAAAGTGCCATCCCCATTGTTCCTTAAAACAGAAACAGTGCCAGATAAATTATTTGCCGAAGCCAAGTCTAAATCGCCATCACCGTCTAAGTCTGAGGAAAAAATAGAATAAGGAGTACCCCCTATATCGTAGTCTTCTCTCGTAGCAAAAGTCCCATCTCCATTATTCCTTAAAATAGAAACATTGTTGGAACCACTATTTGCCACAGCAAGGTCCAAATCTCCGTCCCCGTCTAAATCTTGGGAAAAAACTGAATAAGGACTATATCCCACATTGTAGTTCCCTCCTAGAGTAAAAGCCCCATTCCCCTCATTCTTTAAAATAGAAACATTGTTAGAACCAAAATTTGCAACAGCCAAGTCTAAATCCCCATCACCATCCAAATCAGAGGAAAGAAGAGAAACAGGACTACTTCCTACTCCGTAGTCCACTTTCGTAGCAAAACTCCCATCCCCATTATTCTTTAAAATAGAAACATTGTTGGAATTTCCATTTACCACCGCAAGGTCCATATCACCGTCCCTATCTAAGTCCGAAGAAAAAACAGAATAAGGACCATTCCCCACTCCATAGTCCACCTTTGGAGCAAAACTCCCATCCCCATTATTCTTTAAAATAGAAACTTTGTTTGAACCACTATTTGCAACAGCCAAGTCTAAATCGCCATCACCATCTAAATCAGAGGAAAAAACGGAATAAGGAGCATATTCTACCCAATAGTCCTCTTTCTCTCCAAAATTCCCATTACCATTATTCTTTAAAACAGAAACAGTGCCAGAAAAATAATTTGCCGAAATCAAGTCCATATCTCCATCACCATCTAAGTCCGAAGAAAAAACAGAATAAGGACCATCTCCTACACTATAGTACTCTTTCCCTCCAAAAGCCCCACTTCCCCCATCCACCAGAACAGTAAAACACCATTCATAGGGACTAATTAAAGGATTACCTCCTGTATCTTCAATCCCTTTTGTAAGGATGATATAGACTATTTCTCCTACAGCAAAATCATTAGCTGGGTCGAATGTCGCTCTTTTTGTTCCAGATTCATAACTGTAAGTTCCTGCTTGTAACCCTTTTCGAAAGGAATAAACAATAAATGTGCTCTCGTTTATCGTGGAAGGATTCATCTCCTTATCGAAGGTAACAGATATGTTCGTGTTTTTTGAGACATTAATGGAATTCTTAGTAGGACTCACAGAAACAACTTGTTGAGCAAAAAGCGAAAGGAGATTAACACTAAAGAGAAAAATTAATAAGATAATTATTACTTTTTTCATTTTTCCTCCTCAATATTTTAATCAACATTAAATACAATTATAAAAATTGTCAAGTGATTCAATCAAAAGCTTGGACACATATTTTAGAAATCAAAGATAAAGGCGATTTGCGAATAGTTGCCATTGGACTTTTAAGATTTCATATTCTTTTTTATTTATATGTAAAATATTGCCATATTTTCGAATAAAAAACATCTTCTTAAGCCCAAATAAGGAGATATTTTAAAGTTGTGAGTGAAATATTATAAAGGTAAGAGTAAAAGTCTAAAAGGAAGCAAGAAATCATAGGCAAGGAACAAATTAGTATTAAGAAGAAAGTCCTCTTAGTTAGAACCAGTTTAAAGGGTAACGAAAGTATTAAAAAGATAGCAAAAACAGTGAAATATCTCACCAGAGATTTCATTGTAATCTTATTTATTACGAGTATCCTGAAAGTCCTTTTTAAGTGATGGAGATAGGTAACAAATACAGGGAATACTACAATTAAAAACGATACTATTGAAGAATAGGTTTAAAGATGCCAATAGATTCATTATACTTGTATCATATTAGCCACTGTCTTTCACTGAGTTGGATTAGCTGCCCAGCTCTTCCCTAAAATTATTTTTAATATCCCATAGCCCCCAAGAGAAACCAAATTAGAAGGGCTATAGCAAAAGTAGGAAAAATAGCATTTACTATCGAAATATAAATCTTATTTATCGATAGAGATAACTTCAAAAAGGTTGTTCAGAAATTTAAGAGCTATAAAAGATGCTCTTAAAAGAAAACGCAGGCTGGAAAGGGAAACCACATCTCACATTAAAGAAAATAAAAAGATGGTTATATCTTTAGAATACAAACGTTGAAGCAATTATTTTCTATCAGTTGAGAAAAAGAGCCATGTTCTTCCACTTAATTAGAATGCCTAACTGGGGCTTGTTCTTTAGAGATAAAGCATTATTTTTATTACAAAAAATCCTTGAGCAATAAGAAAAATCGATAAAATATAGATAAAGATTTTTTGCTTAGTAAATTTATTATTCTTATACCGGTGTATAAGTGGAATAAATAAAACCTGAATAAGGAGGTGAAAGTGAAAAGTTATAGAAAGGAATTATGGTTTAATACTAAAGAAAGGGTTGAATTTATAAATATAACTCCTGAGGTAGAAAAAGCCTTGGAAGAAAGTAAAATAAAAGAAGGTCTGTGCCTTGTGAATGCTATGCATATAACAGCAAGCGTTTTTATAAATGATGACGAGAAAGGACTTCATGAGGATTACAAGAGATGGCTTGAGGAGAAAGTCCCTTATACCCCATCTCTTTATAAACACAACACTTTTGAGGATAATGCTGATGCTCATATAAAACGGCAAATTATGGGAAGGGAAGTTGTTGTGGCTGTCACTGATGGAAAATTAGATTTTGGCCCATGGGAACAAATATTCTATGGAGAATTTGATGGGAGGAGAAAAAAAAGAGTTTTGATTAAAATAATAGGTGAATAAAGTGAAAATCTGGAATAAACCAGTGAAGGGTTTTCTTTTCTTCCTCTTTTTACAACTATCAAATTGTATAAATCCGAATCTCTCCAGAGCTCCGATTAGGGAAATTGAAACAAAAGGGCATTCTCTTTACAAATATCTTTTATATTTACCAAAAGATTATGAAAAAGAGGATAATAACAAATGGCCTCTCTTGGTTTACCTTCATGGTAAATCTTCTAGGGGCTATAACTTAGAAAAAATAAAAAAGTATGGGCCTCCTCATCTTATAAGTAAAGGATGGGAGTTTCCTTTTATCGTAGTCTCTCCTCAATGCCCTCCAGACAGAAATTGGAGTAAAGATGATTGGTTCCCTATCTTATATAAAGAACTATCAAGCAAATATAGAATTGATGAAAAAAGAATTTACTTAACTGGAATGAGTATGGGAGGATGTGGAGTTTGGATGCTTGCAATGAAACATCCAGAATACTTTGCAGCAGTAATCCCTTTATGCGGATGGTGGAGTACCAAAAATATTGAAGCAATGAAAGAGATTCCGGTTTGGGCGTTCCATGGGGCTTTGGACAAGATTGTGCCTCCCAAGAAAACCGAAGAGATGGTAGAAGCTCTAAGAAAGGTAGGTGGAAAAGTTAAATATACAAAACTCACTGGGGAAGGACATTCTATCCACAAGGTTTACGAAAACAAAGAAATATATGAATGGTTGTTGATGCATAAGAAACATTGAGAAGCTATTTTACCCTTGCATATTAATTTTTATGGTGTATATTTTTATTGTATGTCTTTGATTACATTTATTACAGATTTTGGAATAAAGGATCCATACGTAGCTATGGTAAAGGGAGTGATTTTGAAAATAAATCCTTCTGTTAAGTTTATTGATATTACAAATGAGGTAGCACCTGGAGATTTAGTATCTGCTTCTTTCATCTTAGGAGAAACCTATCAATACTTTCCCCCTGGAAGCGTCCATCTTGTTTTAGTAGATCCAACTGTGGGGAGCAAAAGAAGAGCAATTTTTTCTTTTAAAGATGGGCATTTTTTTGTAGGTCCTGATAATGGAGTTCTTACTCCTGGCCTTTCCTCCGTTTTTAAGATAAAAGAAAAGATCGGTAGGAAATCCAATACCTTCGATGGAAGAGAGCTATTTGCTGAAGTTGCAGCGAGGCTCTCTTTAGGAGAAAAAATGGAAATTTTAGGAGAAGAAATAAAGGATCCTGTTAGAATTTCAATTCCAAAGCCTAAGGAAGAAAAAGATAAAATAATTGGGGAGGTGATATACATAGACAGATTTGGGAATCTCATTTCTAATATAAATGGAGATAAAATTAAGAAAAATATGGAAATAGAGATAAAAGGAATAAAGATTAAGGGTCTATCAAAAAATTACTCAGAAGGGAAGGAGAATGAACTTATTGCTCTTGTAAATGATGGCTTTAGAAAATTAGAAATCTCTTTAAACAGAAAAAGCGCAGCATCTTTCTTAGGAGTAAAGGTAGGAGAAAAAATTATAGTAAGGGGGGAAAATGGGTAATATTTTTGATGAAATAAAAAAGTTTGAGAGGGAAATGGATTTGCTTTTAAACGATTTTATGAATTCTGTGAGAGGAATTCCGTATAAATGGGGCTGGCATCCTCTTATAAATATATTTGAGAAAGAAGATTCACTCATTGTCCTTGTGGAAGCAGCGGGAGTAAAGTGCGAAGATATAAAAATAACAATAGAAGGAAGAATCCTCACTATTTCAGGGAAGAGAAAAGATCCATTTTCAGAAGAAAATCGGAGGTTTTTCTCAATGGAGATTCCTTTTGGAAGTTTTGAAAGGAGAATTAAATTACCTTATCCTATCACTGAACCAGAAAAAGCTATGGTGAGAAAAGAGGAAGGTTTTATTCAAATAATTCTCCCTAAAACTCCTGAGAAGGAAAAAATAATAGAGATAGAATAGGAGAAGAAATGGAAGAGAATGGAAGAGTTTCTATAGAAGAGCTTATTTCTGAAGTCCCTACTGTTTTGCCAATACTACCTTTAAGAAAAGTTGTTTTATTTCCAACAATGGTTCTACCCATTGCGGTAGAAAAGGAACATTACATTAAGTTAATAGAAGACGCCCTTAATAAGGATAAACTTATAGGTGTTTTCCTTAGCAAAGTTTTGGAGAATCCTACCCCAAATGACATAGAAGAGTATGGGACTATGGCTTCAATTATTAGAATGATAAAAGTGCCTGATGGGAGCATAAGGGTCCTTGCTCAAGGTTTAAGAAGAATAAAGATCAAAGATATAGTCCAGGAAAAACCTTATATTTCCGCAAGAGTAGAAAAAGTAGAGGAGAAACCCGTTAACGAAGAGGAAATAGAACCCATCAAAAATAGATTATTAAATATCTTCAAAGAATTTGTGGAGTATTCCCCTTATCTCCCTGAAGAAATAGTTACAGTTGCCCTTAATATAGAAGATACTTCAAACCTCGTAGATTTTATTAGCGGAAATTTAAAAATAGATATTTCTGCAAGACAAGATCTTTTAGAAACCTTAGATGTTAAAGAGCGGTGTGAAAAACTCATAAAAATTCTCTCCGAAACTCTCGCCAGGGCAAAGATTCAAGGTGAAATTTCAGGGCGAGTTCAAAAGGAACTAACTGAAAGCCAAAGGAAGGCAATTCTCCGAGAGCAACTTAAAGAAATAAAGAAGGAACTTGGAGAAGAAGATCCTCTTGCAGTTCAGATTAAAGAATATAAAGAAAGAATAAAAAAGGCAAAGATGACAAAAGAAGCAGAAGAAACTGCCTTAAGTGAACTTAATAGATTAGAAATGGTCCCCCCTCATTCTCCCGAGTACAACGTTATTAGAAATTATCTTGATTGGCTGTGCGATCTACCTTGGCAAAAGAAAACAAAGGATAATACGGATATAAAGAAGGCAGAAAAAATTTTAGATGAAGATCATCATAATCTTCAAGACGTAAAAGAAAGAATAATAGAGTTCCTCTCTGTGAGAAAGCTCAAAAAAGACACAAAAGGTCCCATAATATGTCTTGTTGGCCCTCCTGGAGTTGGTAAGACCTCTATTGGGCAATCAATTGCAAGAGCCATGGGGAGAAAATTTACTCGTCTCTCTTTGGGAGGTGTCCACGATGAGGCTGAAATTAGAGGACATAGAAGAACATATATAGGGGCACTCCCAGGTAGAATAATCCAACATTTAAAAAGACTAAAAACAAAAAACCCCATTTTTATGCTGGATGAAATAGATAAAATTGGAAAAGACTTTAGAGGGGATCCTGCCTCAGCTTTACTTGAAGTTCTTGATCCTGAACAAAATACAAACTTTAGAGATAACTTCTTAGAAGTGGCTTTTGACCTCTCTTCCGTTATGTTTATAACCACGGCAAATATAACCGACACAATCCCTCCACCTCTTTTAGACAGAATGGAGATTATCAGAATGCCTGGTTATACGGCTTTTGACAAATTTAAAATTGCTACTAAGTATCTAATCCCAAGGATGATAAAAGAAAACGGTTTAAAAAAGAAACAAATAGAATTTACAGAAGAGGCGATAAAAAAAATAATAAATAACTATACAAGAGAAGCTGGAGTTAGAAACTTGGAGAGAGAAATTGGAAAAGTTTGTAGAAAAGTGGCAAGAAAAGTCGCTAAGGGAGAAGGAACCTTCTTCAAAATAACTGAAGATTCGTTAGAGGAATATTTGGGACCTATTAAATTCCGCGGAGAAGAAAAAGAAAAGGAGCCTTCTATTGGTGTTGCTACTGGACTTGCATGGACCCCTGCTGGAGGAACAATTCACTTTGTAGAAGCAACAATAATGGATGGGAAAGGGGAACTTATATTAACTGGACAGTTGGGTGATGTCTTAAAAGAATCCGCAAGAGCCGCTCTTTCTTATATCAAATCTAATGCTTCACTATTTAACATTGATTATAATAAATTTGTTAATAAAGACATTCATATTCACATCCCTGAAGGCGCCATTCCTAAAGATGGTCCATCCGCGGGCATTACATTAACAGTGGCTCTTATATCTTTATTTACAGAAAAACCAGTCTCCCCTGATTACGGAATGACAGGGGAGATAACTCTAAGAGGTAGAGTTCTACCAATAGGAGGAGTAAAAGAAAAAGTTCTTGCAGCTAAAATGGCAGGGATAAAGAACATCATTCTTCCAAAAGATAATGAAAAAGACCTTGTGGAAATCCCTGAAGAATATAAAGAAGGGCTTTCTTTCCACTTTGTTGAACGAATAGAAGAAGCTGTAGAACTTGCAATTATTGGTTTGAAAATAGAAAAAAAATAATAATGGTTCCCCACATAATAATTCTTGCTGCAGGAATAGGCAAAAGAATGAAATCAAAAAAAATAAAGGTGCTTCATGAATTAATGGGAAAACCTATAATCGAATGGGTTATTAATCTTGCAAAAAGCCTTTCCCCTGAATCCATCACTCTTGTTTACGGAAAAGATGGAGAGGTTTTAAAAGGAATTTTTAAAGGGATAAATTATGCATTTCAAGAGAAACCAACAGGAACAGGGGCTGCTGTCTCAATTGCCTTAAAAACCTTTAAGGAGTGTAAAGGAGATGTTATTGTTCTGTCTGGTGATACACCACTTCTAATGAAAGAGTCCCTTATTAGATTATTAGAATATCATAAAAAACAAAATAATGATGCGACTATAATGACTTTTTTCCCTGAAGATCCTAAAGGTTATGGTAGAATAATAAGAAAGGGAGAAGAGATAATCCAGATTATAGAGGAAAAAGATGCCACTCCAACTCAAAAAGAAATCAGAGAAGTAAATGGTGGAATCTATGTGTTCTCTATCCCGAAACTCAAAGAAGCTTTAAAGTTCCTTACCCCTAACAACGCTCAAGGAGAGTATTATCTTACCGATGTTATCTCTCTTATAAAAGAAGCTGGAGGAAAAGTTGGAGGGGTAATTATAGAGAATTCTTGGGAACTAAAGGGCATTAATACAAGGAGAGATCTTGCAGAGGTAACCGATATTTTAAGAAGAAAAAAAATAGAAGCTCTTCAAGAAGAAGGAGTTACAATAATTATGCCTGATACTGTGTTTATAGAACCCGAAGTTATGGTGGGGAAGGACACAATTATCTATCCAAATGTTGTTTTAAGAGGGAAATCAATTATTGGGAGTAATTGTATCTTAGAACCTTTTGTCTATCTTGTCGATAAAGAAATCCCTTCAGGAACAATAGTTAAAAGTGGCGAAAGAATCTAAAAATAATTTTTCAATTCTAACTTTAATTCTCATGTTCTTTATTGGATTATTCCTTTTCTCTTTCGGTAACAAAATAGTTAGACCAATAGATTATCATAACATAAAAGTGGAAGTCCTAAATGCTTGTGGCGTAGATGCTCTTGCAAGGGTTACAACAGATTATCTAAGAAGCAAGGGATTTGATGTGATAAATTATGCCAATGCAAAAGAAAAACAAGAAAAAACAGTTGTAATAGACCGCTTATCGAAGGAAAAAGAATGGGCAAAGATTGTCAGCTCTAACCTTGGAATAGACTTGACTTCTACAAGTATAGATTCTAATATGTGTGTCCACGTTTTAATTTTACTTGGAAAAGATTATAAAGAGGTTTTACCAGAAAAAGTCTTAAAAGACAGGAGGTTAAGTGGAGGACACCAATAATCTTATTAAAATTGTTATTGAAAAAATGAAAGAAAAAAAATGCAAAAATCTTGTTAAATTAAAGGTTGGAGAAGTTACAGATTTGACTGAAGCTTTTATAATTTGCACTGCCTTTTCCGACATTCAATCAAGAGTGGTAGTAGACGCCATTTCCGAAGAATTAAAAAAGAAAAAAAAGATTGCTCATAGTATAGAAGGATATGAAATGGCAAAATGGATTCTAATGGACTATATAGATTTTGTAGTTCATGTTTTTCAACCTGAGCAAAGAGAGTATTATAATCTTGAACGTTTATGGGGAGATGTAACAAAAGAGGAGTTTCCTGATGAGGAATAAAATTGAACAAATAATAAAAGAAATAACAAAGGATATATTTGGAGAAGAAATAGAATTCGATATTCTTTATCCTCCAGATGAAAAAATGGGGGATTATAGCGTGAATGTTGCCTTCCCATTAGCTAAAAAGTTAAAAAGCAATCCTGAGAAAATCGCAAGAGAAATCCTTGGAAAATTGGACTTGGATATAACAGAGTCTGTTTTTCAGATAAAAGGATTCTTAAATTTTAAAATAAAAAAAGAAGCTTGGCTTAAAGAGTTAGCCGAGGCAATAAATCCTAATTACGGGGAAACAAACTCAGGAAAAGGGAAGAAAGTTCTAATTGAATTTGTTTCTGCTAATCCCACAGGGCCTTTAACTGTAGCTCATGGTCGTGGGGCTGTTTACGGGGATGCTTTAGCCAGGATACTTCAATCTCAGGGATTTGATGTGAAAAGGGAATATTATGTAAATGATACAGGGAATCAAATCAAAAATCTTGGCGAGTCAATTAAGCTCAAGATAGAAGAAATAAAAGGTAAAGAGGTTCAATATCCTGAAAATGCTTATAAAGGTGATTATATAGAAAAAATTGCTAAAGAAGCAATTAATAAAGGAATTAAAGATTATGGAAAGTTCGGGGCAGATTATATGCTGGAGGAGATAAAAAAGACTCTTCAAAGATTGCACATTCATTTTGACGAGTGGATAAGAGAATCTAAAATAATTGAAGATGGGAAAGTAGAAGCAGTTATCTCAGACCTTAAAAAAATAACTCCCAATCCTCTTGTAGAAAAAGAAGGTGCACTATGGTTTGTAGCTGGGAAGAGAGAAAGAGTTTTTAGAAGAAATGATGGCACATGGACTTATATCGTTCCTGATATTGCGTACCATAGATTCAAATTTGATAGAAATTTTGATCTTTTGATTGATTTACTTGGTCCAGATCATCAGGACCATATCCCAGAGCTTAAGGAGAGTTTAAAACTATTAGGATATCCAGCCAACAATCTTGAAGTAAAAATTGTGCAATGGGTAACTCTTAAAAAAGGAAACGAAACCCTGAAAATGTCAAAAAGAGCAGGAACTTTTATCACTCTGGACGAACTAATAGACGAGGTTGGAATTGATGCTGTGAAATTCTTTTATCTTTTAAAGAAATCTTCCATCCCCATGGACTTTGATCTTGAACTTGCAAAAGAGGAATCTGAGAGGAATCCTGTTTATTATGTCCAGTATGGTCACGCTAGAATCTCTTCTCTTCTTGAGCTTGCAATGGATAGAGGTTATCCTATAGATTCAAAAGAAGCACTTTCAAAACTTAAGCAAAAAGAGGAATGGAATTTAATAAAGAAAATCCCAATATTTACAGAAATTTTGGAAGACGCCGCAAAAATAAGAGAAGCCCACCTCATCACTCATTATCTCCTTAGTCTCTCTAAACTTTATCATAATCTCTACCAAAATATAAGGATTTTAGATGGTGATAAAGAATTAATAGAACCCAGACTCTTTCTCTCAAATGCAACAAGAAATGTAATAAAAAAAGGATTAGAACTTTTAGGAGTTTCAGCTCCTTTAAGAATGTAATGGAAAGTCTTCACAAAAAGATTGAAGAGTTATTACAAGAAGTTTTAGAAATAGAAGCTTCAAAAACAGAGCATTTTTCTTTTGTCTTGGAAGGAAAGTTAAAGATCCCAGAAGAAGAAGCATTAAAATATATAAAAGAAAAAGTAAAACTTTTGGATTTTTTCGTAAGTTTTAGAAGGAAAGGAGAAGGAATCTCATTAACTTTTATTCCACTACCTGAGAAAAAAGAAAGAAAAGATTGGATAAATTTTTTACTTTTAATAATGACGTTCATAACAACGTTAATTGCTGGAGCTCTTCAGTTGGAAGTGAATCCCTTTTCCCCAATCTTTAATATTATTAAAGGGATTCCTTTTTCCTTATCAATTATGTTAATCATTGGAAGTCACGAGCTCGGGCATTATCTTTTGGCAAGAAAAAACAATGTGGATGCCTCTTTACCTTATTTCATTCCAGCTCCACACTTAATTGGAACTTTTGGGGCAATAATTAAAATGAGATCACCAATAAAAGATAGAAACTCTCTAATAGAGATAGGAGCAGGAGGCCCAATAATTGGCTTTATTGTCTCTACTATTGTGCTATTAATAGGTCTTCATCTTTCAGAACCCGTGAGTATTTCAGATTATAAGGGAGGATTAACACTTGGAGATTCCATTCTGATTAAGCTGTTCACAAGGATATATTTTCATACATTGCCAGAAGGAAAAGACATCTCTTTACATCCAATAGCCTTTGCAGGTTGGATTGGATATTTCATAACAGCCTTAAATTTACTTCCCGTTGGGCAGCTTGATGGAGGACACATATTATACGCCTTAATTAACGAGAAAAGCAAGATAGTAGGTTGGATTGTTTTTGGTATAGCAATATTATTAAGTTTTTTCTGGATTGGATGGATAGTTTGGGCTATCCTTTTCCTCGTTATTGGTTTTAAACATCCCTCTCCACTTGACACAATATCTCCTCTTTCTAAGAAACATAAGATTATTGCTTTAATTTCTTTTTTAATATTAATCTTGACTTTTGTCCCAACACCATTTTTGGTGAAATGAAAAAAGAAACAAAAAAAGTGGAGGTATTTCTTTTCCCCACAGACACCATTCCTGGGATTGGATGCTTCCTATCTACTTCGTGTGTAGAAAGATTAAAAAAAATAAAGAAACGACCTCAAGATAAACCCTTTCAACTTATTCTTGGGAATGTAGAAGAAATAAAAAAATGGGTGGAGGAACTTCCTCCTGTTCTTGAAAAGCTCAAGAAACTTCTTCCAGGAGGGTTAACTCTTATTTTAAAAGGGAAAAAAGATTTACCCCCTGGGGTCCTTTCAAAAGAGGGGAAAATAGGGATAAGAATTCCCAATCACAAAGAATTAAGAAATTTCATAAATAAAAATAAACTACCTCTTGTTGCAACAAGTGCAAATATCAGTGGTGAAGAAACTCCTAAAAAAATAGAAGACGTTAAAATTTATTTTGATAAAAAAATAGAGGGAAAACCTGGAAGCGGAAAAGCTTCGACTGTTTTAGATATTTCAGATAACTCAATTATAATTCAAAGAAAGGGTGATGTCTCTATTTTGAAAATAGAAAGAATTGTAGGGGAAGAAGTTAAACTTGGAGAGCATTTAGAATTTAATGTTCTTTTTGTCTGTTCCGCTAATAAATGCAGGAGTCCTATGGCAGAGATACATTTAAGAAATTTATTAAGCGATCTTAAAAAAGTTAATATTCGCTCAGCAGGAATTTTAGGACTGGGAGGAATGGATTTATATGAAGATGCCAAGAAGGTTTTGGAGGAAAACAATTTAATTTTCGAAAATTTTTCCTCAACTCTTTTAACAAAATCTTTAACAGAATGGGCAGATTTAATTCTAATTATGGATGATTTTCAGAAAAAATATATAATGAAGGTTTTCCCAGAAAGTATGGATAAAGTGGTTTTCTTAAGAAATTTTAGAAGGGAAGAAAAAGAGTATATAATAGAAGATCCTGCTGGGAAAAGTTTGGAAGAATGTAGAAAAACATTTAATATAATAAAAGAGGCAAATAAAAAATTGGAGGAGTATCTTAGAAATAAGTTCAAAAAATAAGGGATAAGCAATTTGCTTATCCCTTGAGATAGAATTTAAAATTACCCTTTTATTTATTCTTCTCGCATTCTTCCCACTTCTTTGACCAGAGGCTAGATTCTTTTATCTGCCCCAATTTATAATAAGCTTGTGCCATTAGAGAATAAGCATTACAGTCGTTAATTCCCTTATCTATACATTCTTTCATTAAATTTATCGCTTCCTTATACTCATTCTTTTTTATATACATTTGCCCAATAAGATTATAAGTATTATTAAGAACCGTGGGGTCCACACCCCCTTTCTCTATTACCTTCTTCCCATTCTTTATTCCCTCATCGTAGTTCTCACTTTCATAATGTGCAACCATAAGGTTGTAAAAAATTGTGGGTTTTTCTCCAATAACTTTCAACGCTCCTTCTAACGATTTTATTGCTCCTTTATAATCTTTCTTAAGAAGATAAGCTTGCCCAATTAGTTCATAAACCTCAACCTTTGTAGAATCCACTTTCAAGGCTTCATTAAAATACTTAAGGGCTTTTTCTGTCTCTTTTGTTGTTAAATAATATCTGCCTAAGTATATGTAGGGTTCAACATTATTTTTATAAACTTTAATTGCTTCTTCATAATACTTCTCTGCTTCATCCACTTTTCCCATATTTAAAACCATTCTTCCCAAAAGACAGTAACTTAAAGAAACCTTTTCGGGGTCAGAAACATCTAAAGATTTTTTTGCAAGCTCAATTCCTTTATTGGGATTCTCGTTGTAATTTTCAACAGCTCCATTATAATAAATCTGCCATTTCAAATACTTTGTATTTAAAAGCTTTTCATAATCTCTAAGATCTTTCTCCGTCTTCTCTTTATCCATATCGATTGCCTTTTCAAGATATAAAACTGCATCTTTATAAGCTTTTTTCATATAAGAAGCTACTGATACCCCAACAACTGGAGTTGTGTTATTAGGTTCTTTCTCTATTGATTTTTTATACTGTTCAATAGCCCTATCAGGTCTTCCTTCTTGAAGATGAATGTTCCCACCTGTAATTTCAGGCCCTTTACAACTAATCCCTAAGATAAATGCTGCAGTAAAAAATTTTAACAATTTATTCATAAATCCTCCTTTTTAAAATTTTTAATGCTTTTACTATATGCTTTTCAACTAAGATGTCAAGCCCTATTTATCTTATTCAATAATAAGAGCTTTAAGTGTATCTTGACAGAGAAATAAAAATTTATACACTTAATTTATATGCTTATTAATTGGATTGCGAAAATTTTCGTGGCGATAAATTCAAATAAAAAATCTTCTGGAATTGCATTATCTATTTCTTTTGCATTCGTTTTGGCAATGATTCCAAAGACAAATATTCTTTGGCTCTCTATCTTTATTTTAACTTTCTTTCTTAATTTAAATCAAGCAATAGAACTCATATTTATTGCCATATTTAGCCTCCCTATTAAATTTTTAGACCCACTTTTAGACAAAATTGGTTTTGCGATTTTAACCATTCCTTCCTTATCTAACTTCTTTACAAAACTTTTTAATAATCCATTCCTCTATTTAACCAAATATTATAATTCTATAGTTATGGGAGGATTTGTTTTGGGAGTCCTCCTATTTTTACCCATTTATTTTTTATCAAAATTCCTAATTGATGTTTATAGAGATAAATTGAGAGAAAGGGTTGCAAATAATAAATTTATTCAAGCTCTCCTTCAACAACCCCTTATTACAAACCTTAAAAACACCTTCAGCACAGCCGTAAGATTTTACGAAAATATCAGATAATATGGAGAATTTAAAGAAAATTCCCAAACTATTTAGAGGCTCATTCACCGAAGAAGATTTCAAAAGAAAGATCTTAAATAAACTTTATATCCATGAATACAAAAACTTTATTCAGGAGGTGTTTTATAAGAATGAAGAAGGTGTTTATAAGGTAAAAGAAAATCTTGAAACTAAAGATATAAAAAGGTTAAAGAAAATAGCAAAGAGTATAAAAAGTAACGAAGGTTTTATTCTAAAAGGTAGGCTTACCCTTTTGGGATTCTTCCTCGGAACTGTGGTTCTCTTTAACGCTTTCTTTAAAGACAGGCTAATTGAAAGGGGTTTAGAAAGAAGCCTTGAAAACATCTTTGAAGCAAAAGCAGATATTAGAGACCTTAATTTTAACATCTTTGAGGGACGAATTAATTTTAAATCTCTTGAAGTGGCAAATTGTAGAAAACCTTTTCGGAATTTGTTCGAACTTGGAGAAACCGAAATTCATCTTGACCTTCAAAAACTAATAAGAGGTAAAGTTATAATCAACAATGTTAAATTTCAGGAAATTAGATGGGATACAGAGAGGAAAACCTCTGGAGCTCTTACCCGTAGAAAGAAAAAAACAAGCCCAGCTATAGAAATACCAAAAAGCTTTGGAGAGTTTTTCTTAGAGGATTCGAAAAAAGTTGTTATGGAAATTATAGAAAGGGAGAAGAAAAATATTAAATCTCCAAAACTTTTAGAAGAGCTCGTAGAGAAATATAAGAGCTTAGAAGATAAATGGAAAGAAAACTCAGCAAAGCAAAAAAAGGGGATAGAAGGGCTACCTAAAATAATAGAACCTATAAAAACAATAAAAGTAGAAGAGATAAAAACAGTTGAAGAAGCAATAAATTCTTACAACAAAGTAGAAGACGCATATAAAGAAATAAAACTCTTAGAAAGCAAATTTTCTAATACTTATAAAGAACTAAAAGAGGCCCTCGGAATTGTCAACGAAGATAAAAAGAAAATTGAGAATACTATTAAATCAGATTACTCATACCTAAGTTCTTTTATTAAATCCCCAGAAAAAAGAAAAGAAATAGTAACTTCAATCCTTAGACCTATTATAGAAAGATATACAAAAGAAATTCATAATAGATTTAAAATCTGGATTTATTATTTCGAAAAATTAAAGCCGATGATAAAAAGAAGAGAAGGAAAAGAACTCGTATTACGAGCTTATGGAAGAGACGTTACTTTCCCAACCACAATTCTCCCGAAATTCTGGATTAAGAATATAGATGTTTCTTTAGGGAGTGTTGCGGAAAGGAATCTTTATGGGATAAAGGTTAAACATATAACGAGTGATCAGAATTTAATAAATAGTCCTACCACATTTTCTATCAAAAGAATTAAAAATATAGAAGAAATTGAGTTAGCTGGTTTAATAGACAAAAGAGACAAAAGAGAAAAAATAGCGGCTTTCAATTTTAATGCAAAAAATATTCCGTTTTTTTTAGAAGAAGAGATAAAAGCTTTTAGAATTAGAAAGATAAAAGGAAATTACAATCTTGAGGGTAAACTTGCTTTTAATCCTTCAAATAAAGCAGAAGGAAGTTTATCTCTTCATCTCTTTAGTGTTGATATAGATTTAAAAGAAGAAGATAAAATTGGGGCTCTCCTCAAGTATATCCTATCAAAAAATCCTGTAGATATTGAAGTAAGCTATTTAGTCTCAGAATTAGGAAATTATGACTTTAAGATAAGCAGTAACTTAGATGAACTTGTTTCCGAAGTCATAGAGAAATTAATGGTTGACTGGTTAGAAGAAACTAAAGGTAAACTCAACTCAGAACTAAACAACTTACTTAAAGAAAAATTCCAAGAATATGAAGATTCTTTAAAGGGTTTTATTTCTATAGAAGAAGATCTCAAAGGAAATCTTTTAGAATTAAATACATATGTCCAATTTTTAGAAAAGAAAAAACAGGAATTACAAACCAAGATAGAAGAGAGAAAAAACGAAGCAAAAAAGATGGCAAAAGAGAAAATCGAAGAAAAAATTAAAGAAAAAATAAAAATTCCTTTTTAATTTATTATAAATAAAAAGTTTTTCAGAAGTTCGGTTTATAATCCTTAAAATTAATTTTATCTCCAGGTTTTATATCATGCCTCTTGAACCAACCTCCAATCATCTCAATAGCAAACTTTATTTTTGATGACTTGGAAGGATATCTCTTTAAAGAATCTAAAGGGGTAAAAGGAGACTCTTTTTTCATTGTTATGATTTCCGAAATTACCCCATTTGGTTCTATATAGGCAAGATCTATATCAAATTTACACCCCCTCATCCAGAAAACCCTTCTTTCCAACGTAGGGAAAACAAACAACATTCCTTTATCCTCAGGAAGTGTATCCCTATATGCAAGGCCAATTTCCCACTCCTCTGGAGTATCAGCGATTTCAACCTCTATTTTTTCTTCCCCAATCTGGATAATCTTAAATTCCCGAGATCTTATCTCCTTACATCCTACGAGAAATATTAAAGCAAATAAGAAATAAAATTTAATTACAATTTTAAATTTCATTCACACTTATAGAAAGGACCTTTGATACACCTTCTTCTTCCATGGTTATCCCATATATGTAATCTGACCGTTCCATTGTGGCTCTATTATGAGTAACTATTAATATTTGAGAATCCTCTGCAAACTCCCGGAGAACATCGTTAAATCTCTCAATATTACTTTCATCTAAAGATGCATCGATTTCGTCCATTATATAAATAGGAGACCTCAACTTACGCATCACAGAAAGAAGAAGAGCAATAGCAGCTATGGTTTTTTCTCCTGTTGAGAAAAGCTCCATATTTTTTAGTTTTTTCCCTTTTGGTCTCACCAAAATTTCGATATCTGATTCAAACACATTTCCATCTTTCAATCTTATATCAGCTTCGCCTCCTGGAGAAAGTTTACTATATATAGATTTAAAATCCTCTTTAATCTTATTAATTGTTTCTTCAAATTCTTTCTTCGCTTTTGCATCTATCTCTAAGATAGTTTCTTCAATATCTTTTTTAGAAGCAACAAGATCTGCTCTTTCCCTTTCAAGTTTTTCTAACTCTCTTAACTTCTCTTCATACTGAATCATAGCTAATGGATTCACAGGATAAAGAGCTTCTATTCTCTTCTTTAAAATCTCTATTTCTTTAGAGAACTCTTCTTCATTCACTTCCACTTTCTCTGGCGTAACTTCCACTCCAAACTCCTTGAATATCTGATTTTGTAGACCCTCTTTTTTATATCTTTCTTCGGCAATTTTCATTTTTAACTCATTTAACTGGCTTTCCAATTTACTTTTCTCTTCCTCTTCTTTTAATAACTCTTTTCTCTTCTCAATTAAAACTTCTTCCCTTTTTTGGATTTCACTATTTAAGGATACATTTCCTTTTTTCTGATCCTCAAATTCTTTTGTTTTTTTCTCAATAATAACGTCAAGCTCCTGAATTTCTTTCTTTAATTCCTCTTTTTTCTGAAGAAGCCTTAAACCTTCTTTCAGCCTTCCCATTTCTTCTCTTAATCTTCTTTCTTTTTCTTCGATCTCTCTTCTTTCTTCTTCTAACTTCTTAAGTTCTCCTTCTTTTATTTCTATTTCTTTTTTTATTTTTTCTTGTTCGTCAAAATTCAAAGATAATTTTCCTTCAATATTCTTTTTTTCTTCCTCTTCTTCTTTAAGAGTCTTTTTTATATTATCTAAATCTTTTTGAGTATTAGCTAAATTAGCTGTAATGGATTCCAATCTAACCTCAAGACGGCTAATTTCAAATTCTATTTTAGAAACACTATTTACAAGTTCTTCTCTTTTGTTTTTTTCTTTCTCCATTTCTTTCTCTATTTGATTCAATTTATCTAAAATCTCTGTTCTTTCCTCTTCCAGAATCTTAAGACGGGCTTCCTTTTCTTCCTTCTTCTTAAATAAAAACTTCTCTTTTGCTCTTCTCTCTAAGACTCCTTCTTTGTCTTTTGGAAGAATAATAAAGTTGTCAATCACAAGCTCCCCTCTTCTCGTTACCCAATATCCTCCTTCTTTCTTTGCCTTTTCTATTGCTTCACCAAGAGTCTCTGTAAATTTATATTTAGAAAGCTCTTTTTTCAAAAGATTAGCAAATCTCCCAAAAATAACTTCTGCCATTCCACCTTTTTCTTCTTTTCCTTCTTCTGTTACAAAAACTCCCCCTCTCAAATCTCTATCTCTAATAAAATTCAAAATTTCCTTTATTTCTTCGACCTTTACAACCAAACCTTTAACTTTTTCCCCTAAAATGGCTTCTATAGCTGATTCGTAACCCTTCTCTACTTCTAAATCATCAGAAAGAAAAGGTAAATTAAATTCCTTAGAAATTTTTTTTATCTCATCTGAGACTTCAATATCGATTTTCTTATAAAATTCTATTTCCCTTTTTATTCTTTCTATTTCAGCCCTTTCTTCCTGTATTCTTCTAAGAAGAATTGTCTTTTCGTTTTCCAATTTGTTGAACATTTCGTTCAGCTTATTTATTTTTTCTGAGCTTTCTTTTAGTCTTTCTCTTTTACTTTCTATAGAGGTTTTAAGTTCTCTCATTTTAGAGATTTCTCTTTCAATCTCTCCTTTGCATTCTTCTACTACTCTATTAAGCAAATTCATTCTTGATATCTGTTCTTCTCTTCTTATCTTAAGGGAAAGCTCTCTTTCTTTAAGCCCTTCTATTAAAGAATTTAGTTCTTTATACTTTTTTTCTAAATGTTCTATTATTTGCTTATAATTTAAAATTTGATAATCTAATTTATTCTCTTTCTGCTTAACCTCTTCTAACTCATTTTGTAAGTCTAATATAACATCTGAAATATTATTTGGAAAATCTTTAGTATAATTTTCTATATGACGCAATTCTCCAGAATTAGCTGCTTTTTTCTCTCTCAAAATAGAGATTTCTTCTTGAACTCTTTGAATTAAATCCCCTTTTAATCTGTATTCTTCCCTTTTTTCTTTTAGAACCTCCTCTTCTATTTTTATTTCACTCATCAATTTATTAATTATAGATTGAATTAGATCTATCCTTTCCTCTTGTTCTTTCTTTACTTTTTCTCTTTCTTCAAGAATCCTTTCCATTTCAAAAAGCTGTTTCTTTGCTAAAATAATTGTTTTCTCCTTTAATTTTTCTTTATATTTATGAAATCTTCTTGCTCTATTTGCTTCTATTTTTAACGAATTAACAGAACTCCTTCTTTCGTTAAGAATTATTTCCAATTTCTCAAGGGCAGCTGAAACCCCAATAAGTTTATTCTCTGCTTCTTTTTTATCATTCCTATATTTCTTTATACCTGAAATCGACTCAAAGATTTCCCTTCTTATTTCTGAATCAGCTATAAGAAAATCTTCTACAGATCCTTGACTCAAAATGGCAGACTTTAGACCCGTATTAGCGAAAAGATTCCGAATATCTCTAAGCTGACAAGGTGTTCCATTAATTAAAAACTCACTCTCACCAGAACGAAAGAATCTTCTTTTTATCTCTACTTCATCAAACTCCGTCGGAATTCCTCCATTATTTTCAAATATTAATGTAACTTCTGCCATACCTACAGGAGGCCGTTTCTCTGTTCCCGAGAAGATTAAATCTTCCATTCCCTCTGCGCGTAGAGCCTTTGTGCTTGTTTCTCCCAAAGACCACCTTATTGCATCAATGATATTACTTTTCCCACAACCATTTGGTCCCACAAAGGAGGTAACCCCTTCTTTTAAACTCAAACAAGTTTTACTTGGGAAAGATTTAAATCCTGATAATCTTATTTCTTTTAGTCTCATTTGGCTTTAATTTATAAAAAAAATAAGAAATAGTCAAGAGTTTTTTTAAAGTTGAAGTAAATCAAAAAATAAAGTGTTGAATTTAACACAAAAATTAGCTAAAAGACTTGACAAATATAGAAATATAAATTATAATTAAAAAAAGAAGAGAGGTGTTTATGTTCAAAAAGAGTTCAGTGCTATCTATGGATATAGGTAGCCATTCTCTTAAAACAGTAGTAGTAGAAGGAAGTATCAAAAAACCTGTATTAACAAAGTGTAGTATTACCCCATTACCTTCTCATGCCATTGTAGATGGGGAATTAATGGACAGAGAGACAGTAATTGACGCAATAAGGCAAGAACTTGGAAAGCTTGAAATAGATAACAAACAAGTTATTAGTTGCATTTCAGGAAGAGATATAATTGTAAAAAAGATAAAAATGCCAAAAATGAATGAAGTAGAAGCGAGAGAGCAAATAAAGTGGGAAGCTGAGCAATACATTCCTTATGACATTGAAGACATATCCATGGACTTTGAAATAGTAAATCCTAATGCGGGAGAGGAT
The DNA here is from genome assembly GCA_039804165.1 of candidate division WOR-3 bacterium. NCBI lineage: Bacteria > Pseudomonadati > Caldifarciminota > Caldifarciminota bacterium. Next base: position 114,348 of record JBDRZZ010000003.1, on the reverse strand, counting down.
TCTATGGAGGTTATCCTTGTGGGAGCAAAAAAGAGCTCCGTTGAAGCAAGGATAAATCTCTTTAGAGAAGTTGGTCTTGAACCGATTGTCTTAGATATTCCTGCTTTCTCCCTTCAGAACATTTTTGAATTTAACTATACAACAAAACCCAATAAATTAGTAGGACTATTAGATATTGGAGCTCAATCTACTACAATGAGCTTTGTCACAGGTTCCATAAATCATTTTACCCGTTCAATCTCTACAGCTGTAAACAACTTAATTCAAGCCCTTCAGAGAGAAGCAGGAATAGATGGAGAAAGAGCCACTGATATAATACGATCCGGCAAAAAAGAAGAAATTGATCAATACGCATATCAAAACGCTATGGAAAGTTTTCAGGACGATCTAGGAGTTGCTATAGAAAGGGTGTTACCTTATTTACCTGAAGGATTTGAAAGCTTTAGCGAAATTATAATAAGTGGAGGAGGAAGTCTGATACCTGGACTACCAAAGTTCTTAGAAGAACGATTTGGGTGCCACACAGAGGTGATAAATCCATTTATTAATTTTGAATATGACAAAGAATCATCCTTTATTAAAGTTAATTTAGAGAAAGAAGCGCCTGTGCTTGCAATTGCTTTGGGTTTAGCTCTAAGGGGGTTATAAATGATAAAAATAAACCTGATCCCTGAGGAACAACTTAAAAAAGTAAGAGAGGTCAAGTTTAAAAAGCCTACTTTAAAGCTTCCTAAAGCCGATATGTTTCTCTCTGTATTAATTTTAATTCTCACAATAGGGATAGTATTTTTTTTAAACTACCAAAAAGACAAAAAACTTAAAAAATTGGAAGAAGATATTGTTAGAGCAGAACAACAATTAAGAGAACTTGAGAAAGAAAAGAAAATTGTAGAAGAAATAGAACAACAACAAAAGGAACTAAATGAGTGGATAACTATTGTCCAAACTTTAAATAAAGGTCGCTCCCTATACTTCCATGTAATGGACGAATTAAATAGCCTAAAGCCAGAATATATATGGTTCACTTTATTTGAGGAAAACGCTCAGAGATTCAAACTCCAAGGTAAAACTTTTTCTAATTTTATGATATCAAATCTTATGGATAGATTGCAATCCTCTTCTTACTTTGATGAAGTGAAATTAGATGAATTTAAAGAAACCGAAGAGAAAGAATATTCTGTTATTAGCTTTCAACTCTCCGGACTAATTAACCTTGGAGGCGAGAAATGAAAAAGATAAGAGGTTCTGTAATTGTTCTTTTTATTGCAATTTTAATTGGGGTTGGAATGTATTTCACTGTGTTAAAAGAAAAAAACCAGAAAATAGCTATAAAACAAAAAGAGTATAAAGATTTAGAGTTAAAACTCAGCAAAACAATGGCAATCGTTCAGAGGAAGCAAGAAGCAATTAGAAAACACAAAATTATTGCAGCAAGGTGGAATCAAGCACAAAAAATGTTACCAAAAGAAGAGAAAATTTCAGATTTGGTTAAAACTCTTACAGAAAGAGCTACAAAAAACGAAGTAAAAATAAAACATTTCAAACCGGTGAGTAGGACCCAAAAAGAAAAATATAGTGAAATTGTAATACAAATGGAAGTTGAAGGAGGTTACCATAATATAGCAGGATTTATGGCTGAACTAAATAATATGCAAAGGATTGTTAATGTTAGAAATCTGAAACTTTCTCCTATTACTATTAAGGAAGAGAAGGAAGAAAAATTTGCAGTTTCTGCAACTTTTGAACTCCTTACCTATATAACAAAAGGAGGAAAAGTTGAAGGGTAAGAACCTTTTTAAAATTATGGTTATTTTTTTCTTTTTAGTTTTATTAAGCTGTGATAGAGAAAAAGGTAGTATTTTTAATGAAGTGTTAGGAAAGACAGTAAGATTTTTTTCCCCCCCTAAAAACGAATTAAGAACAAAAAATGCAGAAATTTTCAATGTTATAACTTCAGCAAAAGAAGAGAAAAAAGAACAACCTAAAGAAGTGGATAGCACTTTGGTTGATACCTTAAAAGAATTTGACGAAGCTTTAAACTGGGTTAAAGTGTATTACTCAGACAGAGGTAATCCCGATCCTTTTCTTCCTCTAATTATAGGAGGTGAAGGAGAAGAGAAACTCCTAAATGTTGAATTAGCAATTCTCACTGGAATTGTTTGGGTTAAAAACAAATATTTTGCCATCTTAAAAGAAGGAAATAGGGGTTATGTTTTGAAAGAGGGAGACCCTGTAATTGATGGGAGAGTAAGTAAAATTACAGAATCTTCTGTGAGTTTTTTGCTTAGAAAGTTTGGAGAAGAAGTTAAAGTTACTTTATCTTTGAAAGGAGAGAGGTGAATATGTATAAAAAAATCTTTCTTTTGTGTTTATTATTACCATGTTTAACTTTTGCAAATCCAAAGGATCCAGAACTCACAAATATTGAAGTCAGAAAAACTAATGGTTACACAGAAATTCTCTTTACTTTAACCGATTATGCAACATTTTCTGAGTTTACAATGGATCATAAGTTAGTTTTAGACCTTCTTGAGACTACTAGCGCTCTTAGTGGTAATTTTTGGGAAGTAAATAGAGGGGGGGTTGAAAATATTGCTTTGTCTTACATCTCAGCTGCTTCTCTAACAAGGGTAGTTATTCAACGCTCTGATAACTACACCTACGAAATTTCTAATCCAACAGTAAATACAATTTCTATTAAGTTAAATACAAATACTAACGATTTTACCCCTTGGAGCGCTAAAGAAGAAGTAGTTTGGGAAGAACCTAAAAAAGAGGAAGAAGTTCCTCCTATCAAGACCGAACCCTCCCAAGAAACAGTTTCAATGAGATTAGAAAATGCCGATCTTGCGACAACTCTTCGTTCAATAGCTCAGGTTAGCGGAATGAACATAATAATAGGAGATGAAGTAAAGGGAACCATTTCCGTTGAATTGAATGACGTAGAATGGGAAAAAGCAATGGATTTAATCTTAAAAACAAAAGGATATACTTATATTATAGAAAATAATGTGATAAGGGTTGGTTCCCCTGCAACATTTGCAAAAGAAAGAGAAGACATTGAATTGTCACAACCCCTTAAAAGAGGAATTTATGTCCTTGAATTTACAACACCAAAGGAAGTTGAAGGAGCGGTAAAATCCCTACTTTCAAAAAGAGGGACAGTAGAAATAGATACAAGGACAAATTCAATTATTGTAAATGATATCCCCTCAAAGCTAGAAGCTGTAGAAAGTTTAATTAAAGCTCTTGACAAGAAAACACCTCAAGTTGCAATTACATCTAAAATAGTAGATATAGATCAAACAGCAGCCAGAGAATTAGGTTTAGCTTGGGAGGTAACCAATTTAAAAGCAACACCTTTTAATTTGAAAGTGGAGGCAGAACACGTTCTACCTCCAGAGCCAACCGCTGGTGCCTTTATTAATGTAGCGACAGTTCAAGATTGGGGGGCTCTTGCATCAAAACTTATTGCTTTAGAGCAAGCCCAAAAGCTTGAAATTCACTCCAACCCAAGGGTCACAACAGTTAATAATAAAGAAGCCAGAATCTTCGGAGGAAAAAGATTTGCGATAACCGCTCTTGATATTAATGGGCAACCCATAACAAGATGGTATACAGCTGGTATTGAACTAAAGGTTACTCCTCATATAAACGCTGCAGGAGATATTACAATGGATCTCAGTGTTGAGTTAAGCGATGTTGTTCCTGGAACAAATAACACAGTAGTAACAGAAACTCGCTCAGAAACACAAACTCTTGTAAAAGATGGCCAGACAATCGTAATTGGAGGATTCTATACAAAAACTATAACGGAAAGAAAGAGCGGAGTCCCTATATTAAAGAACATTCCTATTATAGGTGCGGCTTTTGGGCACAATCAAAAAGAAGAAAGGAAAAGAGAGGTCCTAATATTTATCACCCCTCATATTGTAGAACCCGAAGTAGGAAAAAATATATAGAAATTTTTAAAAATTTATAATTACGTTAATACCTCCTCCAAATGTAGAAGAAGAGATTTTCAATCTTTCATCAAAATAATTTCTATAGTTAAATAATAACCCTCCTGTTACCATTTCTGAAAAAGAGTAACTCCCATTAATATTAAAATCAACTGTCTTATTATCTGTATTTACGGATTTATTTCCAAGGCTATTGATGTAATAACTTTCATTATCACTAAAATTAAAAGAGGCATTGAGACTTATTGGAGTTTCCCACTTTATTCTCCCCAAAAGAGGAAAAGAAGATCCTGTCTTAGAAGGCCTTATCTGATACGAAAAAGATACTTTTACTCCCTTTGATGTAGTATAACCATTTAAGTTTGAAGGTGGAAAATCTCTTCTTGAAGTATAATTAGGAGAGATTCCAATTCCAAGATCATTTTTAAGACTAAAATTTAGTCCTGGTGTGATTGATAAAGAAGACTTTCCTGAGGAATATGTTTGATCTACAATACTCCTTTCATAAGAAGAATCTTTTGTAACATAAAGAGAGAAAGAAGCTCTTTTTAAATAATTACTAAAATAGGGGATATATTTTTGAATATCTGAAATATCTAAGGATATCTCGGGGAAAGTCAATTTTGAGTTTTTTCTTGCTTCTTGAGGATTTCTCTTCAACTGGAAATCATCAGGTTCATTTTCTGTGAGTCTTCCTTTTATATCTACTTTTATTCTCCATAAAGAAAAACCAGAGGATATAGAATAACTCTTATTAATTTTACCGCCATCTCTATTACTAAAATCTACAAATAAATTTTCTTCCGGATTATCTTCAATCCCATATCTAAATTTGAAATTGGGCTTGGCACTGAGATAAGCAAAACTACCACTTTTACTGAAATTATAAGAAAATTTTAATGGAGAAATGTTACGAGAAATTTTTGAAAGACCTGGAATTTTTTCAAGGAAATTACCCAGCTTTAGGTCGTCATCGAATCTAACAGTCTTTTGCCGAGAACAACTTCTAACATCCAAAGAATCTCCTAAGGATTTTGAATATTCAATCTCATGATTTTGATTAAAGTCTACCTTATAAGTAAGATTTAAATTATTAACTCCAAATTGACTTGAACGATGGGACAAATTAAGATTTTCGGTTAAGAGAGCATCCTGACCTAAATCTTTTAAAGAGAATTTTTGTGAGAAAGCCTCTTTCTCTCTTAGATCATTTTTAAAAGAGATTGAATAATTTGCTTCTATCCATCTTATAGGATTATAAAAAACACTGGCAGAACTTCTAATTTGTTTTGTTATTGGGAGAACTTTTCTTTCATATAAAGAATCCTTATCTTTATAAGAATATTCCGCAGTTTCTTTCCACTCGTAATTAGTCCCAAAATCTAATTTTTTAGGAAGCAAAGAAGAATTCTTGTCCCCAAAAATAGGGAAGGATAACCTTGGTAAATCTAAACTATAATTAGCCGAAAAAGCTGAACTTACAGTTGTATCAGCTCTCTTAAAGGGAGAGAAATTTTCACTTCTTCTATTAGAACCACTCAATTTTAGGTTATCAATTGTATTTCTTAGAAACCAGTTCTTTGATTTGGTCTTCTTTGAGATACTAAAGGTAATATCCCTTCCTTCGGATTTCTCTGCAAGTGAATTTCTTTCCTCTTCATTAAGCAAAACATCAGAGTTTACTCTATAAACAGGAATTCTCTTTGCTTCTCTTAAATTTACTGTAATAGGACAATTAACTATATCCCCCAAAAAATTCCCTATATTAGCTGTTAACCCAAACCCTTGAGAAAAATCTTCTCTATCTCCTAAACTTCTTAATTCAGACAGATTACTCTTATAATTTGAAGACTGCTTACTTATTTGGTATGATACATTAGGGAGAAGATCCCCGCAATTGCCAGATAAAGAAAGATTTATTAAATCACCCCTTCTTTTATCTGCTCCGGTTAAAATTATATCATCTATTAAAACTTCTCCTTTTACATCTGTAGACCCCTTATTTAATACACCCAACTGAAGGTAAGAAATATTTTTAAGAGAAGGATTCCCTTTAAGAGAATATTCTCCTCTTCTAGTTTCATTATTAGCCTTTAACTCTGTAAATTTATCAAAATTAACCCAAAGAGTATCCCAATCGCCTTTTTGAGAAATGTTTGTAGTGTATTGATAATAATTAGCAGAATCTGTAGCAAGCCTAATAAAAACCAAAATAGAATCAGGAGAATCCCCAATAAATTTTGTATAAAAGTTTAAATTTTTGTATAAACGGAAATCATATCCTTCTCCATAACTTTGAACATCTAACTCAAGATATTTCTCAATAAGACAATAATTGTTTGGTTTTAAAAAATCTATCTTAAAAGATAAAGATTGCTCTCTCTCATAAGTATTCATCCCATAAATTGGCTCCATCTCGACAGGAGAGACATATCCTGGGTCCTCTCTTGTATTTCTATACCCAACTATAAAACTTCCACCCTCAGGGTTTAATGAATCGCTAAGAGCAAAATGAACCCCTTTATTTAACCATTCGTTACCAACTGCCTCTATTTTGGCTATTGTAATTCTTGTATTTTCCCTAAATCCTCTAAGCCATATTCTTGTATAAACAATGTTATCAAAAGAAGGATTCCCTATTTTTTCGTAACAAGAGGAATCCCTTAGGGGTATTATAAAAACCTTCCACCCATTGAGGCCTTCTTTTGACAAGTATTTTTGAGAGGAAAGATCTATCTTATATCTAAAGTAATCATTATTTTTTTCAAGGATAAAATCTCCATTAAGATCTTCTGAGTCCAATCGACCATTCCCTTCCTTATTATGGCTTTTTAAAGAATCTTTAAAACTTCCTCCTTTACCATAATAATCATCTACCCCTTCATCATATAAAGTATCTGGTCTATAAAACCAATTTTCATCATTCATCCTAACACCATCAAGCCCACAATCTTCTTCTGCCTGCAAAAGCCCATCTCCATTTTTGTCTTCTTTATCTAAAATTCCATTTGGTTGGATTAAAGAATCCAAACCACTAGAACTTTTACCCCATCTTGGGGCATCCTCTGCCATTCTTGATCCCATTTCAAATATGAACTCTCCTCCATCTCCTTTAATCCATATCTCAAGAAAATCCTTTTTGGAGAAATTCTGCGCTCGGGTAAAAGCCTGCATAATTCCACCCCAGCTTTCAACGTTTTTAGGTTGGAAATAAAGAACCAAAACACTAGTCCGATTTTCACTAAAAGAAGCTTCAGAATAAGCAGGAAATATCCTACTATAATAATAATATCTATCGGTAAACCAGTCTATCTTGCAAATATTATTTATATTATTTCCATTAGGGACGCTACTATAAGACCATCTAAAATCCTCCAGCCCAATATTCAAAGAAAGATTAATTGATTCCATATCATCCAGATAACTTTTTCCATTGGAGGCAGGATTAGGTAAGGAAAAACCATAGTTTCCATTTATTGCAAATCCAGATTTGCTCTTATCATCCACAAAAGGCATTTTACTAAAGAAATCACTTAAGAACTCAGGCTCTTTTCTAAGAGAAAAATCAAGTTTCCCTGAAGCAATGTTTGAAGGCTCCTTACCTACCACGGGACGGAAAACACCTTTATCTGATCTAGAAAGAAACTGAAGATCAAAATTCAACTTCCCATCTTTGATAAAATTAGATTGAAGATTTAGCTTACTCCTATATTGGGACTTAAACGAGAGTAAAGGTTGACTTTTAAAAGAATACCGAATCTTAGCATCCGGCGGTAACACTAATCCTTCTTTAAGTTCTACTTCACCTGTATAATAATTTATTGTATAATCTATCCCTTTTTGTAAAGTTCTACCTCCTTCCACAGTCAATACTTCTGAGCCTTCAACTATAGGTTTCATTCCTTTCAAAGTAAAGGACCTTATAGAAGAAGTTGTTGTAATTACTATTTTATATTTTTTACCTATCTCTGGGAATAAATCAATTGATTTTCTATAAATTTCTGGAACAGTATCACTCCCCAACTCAGGATTTAAGAAAGGATAAGGCTCTGGAAAGATAATACAACCATCCTCCCAAAGAACCTGATTTGGATCTATCAATCCCTTTGATTTATTAATTCCAAGAATTTGGGCATATGGTATCCCTTTATCATTAGTCTCCTCATCATTCCCACCAGAAATAATTTTGTAAATATCAACCCTAAGATTGAAAGGCCCTTCTTCCCCTTTCCCAAAACTATACACATTCCGCATTCTAAGCCACCACGATGGATCGGAAGGTGTTGGATTTGGAGATCTTAGCTGATAAAGTGTAAGAGATTCAATTCTTTTAGGATCCGTAGGATCTCTTTTAATTCCCCCAAGCGTGTCTATTTTACCTGTTGAATCTGCATAAATGATATATACTCCCAATCTTGTCCTTCCATCTATTATTTTGCCTAAGTTTATTATACGAAAATAAGGTAATCTTCTTCTCTTTCCAGAAATTAATAATTCTCTAAGTTCGTAATCTTTACCTTTCTCAAGCTCTAAAAAACGAGCCTCTCCAATATATTCTCCATTAAATTCAAACAAAGATGTGGGTATTCCACTAAAATCACCTCCCACACTAGCAAAAAGACCATATTCTATTATGGAATCTGGAATAATTTTGAGCCCAGTATAATAAAATCCATCTACGTAATCTCTCTCATTACGAATGATTGTCTGAGAACTTACGCTTACGTAATCGCTCCCAGAAACCTCGTCAGTTTCAAGTTTTCCAATATTTAAGTCAAAAGTTGTTGAACCAAACTGACCTCTTGTTGAAATGCCAAATAATTTATCTCCACCCATACTTCCAACATCACCTAAATGTAGTTCTTGAATTATCTCATCCTCAATCTCTGTATCCATTCCGCTTCTTCCTCCATACCATATTTTTAGGTCATTCTCCTGCTCAGACCGTTCAGAATCGTGATCGATCTCCACATTTAATTTAGTTCCTATTGTTCCATCTACATTTGCCTTAAGTCTCTGCTCAAGGATAATCTGAGGATATGAGTATGAAGGAAGTGCTTCCTGAAAAGAGTAAGTATTTTTCGTTTGCTCTAATCTTAAATCTATTGATTGAGAACCCTTAACTTTTATCTCCCCTCCCTCTCCCAATATATAAGAAAGCCCTCTCGGCATCTTCAACTCAAGTTCAATGTCCGGAATTAACCCCTCTTCTCTTTTAACTTTAGAACTCTTTCGGAGACTTTTTTTTATTTCTCCATAAAGTAGGATACCAAATTTCTCTTCTAAGAGTTTTTCCCCCCATAAACTAAAACTTTCCCCTCCTTCCGAATATAAATAATAACCGTTATAATAATAATTAGCAAGAATAACATCTCTAATCAAAATAGGAGCCTCAGAGACTTCATTTCTATAATATCTATAATATAGCTCATCCGAAAATTTAGAAATATTAACGTAGGAGGTTAAGAAAAGAAGCTCAAACATCTGCTATCTTCAAAGCTAATTTTATAGCTTCTTTCATACTCCCGGGATTAGCCACTCCTTTCCCAGCTATATCAAAAGCTGTTCCATGATCAGGAGAGGTTCGAGGAATCGGAAGCCCTAAGGTAATATTTACCCCTTTACCATAACTCTTTAATTTAAATGGAATCATCCCTTGATCATGATAAAGAGCAACTGTGCAGTCCTTTCTCTGAGAAATCCAATACGTATCGGAGGGAAAAGGACCTTCTATATTAACTCCTTCCATCCTCAATTCTTCTATCGCAGGTTTTATCACCTCCTCCTCTTCCCTCCCAAAAAGACCTTCATCCCCTTTATGTGGATTTAAGGCAAGAACTCCAAAAGATGGATTCTCTAAACCCCAATAAAGTTTAAGATATTTATAAGCCAATTTTGTCTTTTTTATAATTTTTTCTTTCGAAAGAGTTAGAGAAACAGAAGATAAAGGGATATGGGTGGTGACAAATACTATCTTCATCTCCTCAGAAACCATCATCATCGCAAAATCTTCGCAAGAAAAATTTCTTGCAAGAATTTCTGTATGTCCAGGATAATCAAAGCCTGCAAGTTGAAGAGCTTTCTTATTTATAGGAGCTGTTACAATTGCATTACACATTCCATTTTTTACAGCTTTTATTGCTTCCATTATGGAGTTATAAGCAACTTCTCCATTATTTGGATTAATCTCCCCTATAAAAAAATCACCCTTAATATTCCATATTTCAGCGTTCTTAGGAATCTTTAGGCTTAACTTTTTTGAATAATATTCCAAGGCTCTCTCATTCCCAAAAAGGATAAAGCGCCCTTCTTTAAAATTAGAAAGAGCTTTGAGAGTAACCTCAATACCAATTCCTCCTGGATCCCCTAAGGTTATTCCAATCATTGCTCAGAACAAAATATATATATTCAATTTATAATTTCTTTACAAAAACGTGTTTTTTTTCTTCCTCAATAATCTTACTTAAAAGTTTTAACATTTTTTTCTGGATAAGCAAACTAGTTAGTTTATCCTTTATCTCTGAAAATTCTGGGACTTTACTTTCTTCTTTTTTGACAATCTTAAAAAGATAAAACTTACTTCCTTCCAATATTGGTTTACTCACTTCTCCAGGTTTAAGAGCATCAATTATTGAAAAAAGCTCCGGAGTAAGAGCTTTGAGGGGGATAGGCCCCATACTTTCTATTTCATAAGGAAAGGTAGTATCTCCTTTTTCCCATTTTTCTTTTATCTTAAGAGCTTCTCTTTCTCTTCTTCTGATTTCTTCTTCTTTTAGTTTAACCTCCACTAATATCTGCGAGAGAATTAAATTTATTCCATCTTTTCCTTCTAATCTTATAATATGATAGCCCCGAGGAGACTCAAATATTTCCGCTTCTCCTTCCTCAAGTTTAAGAACCTGAGCAAAATAGATTGGAATATCTTGAGGAGTAAAACTTCCTATTCTTCCCCCATAAGGAACTGTAGCAAAATCATCAGAATATTTCTTTACAAGTAAAGAGAAATCCATTCCTTTTATGTACTCATCTAAGATTCGTTTCGCCTTTTTAAGAAAAATGTCATTCTCGGGAGATAAAACAGGAATTTGTAATCTTTGAAAAACAACAGTTTCCGGCATCCTTAAAGAATCTTTATAAGTGTTGTAAAAATTGTGCACCTCTCCGGGAGAGATTTTCAACTTTTCTCTAAACTTTGAAGAGACCAGTTTATTAGAATAAGCCTGGGCTTTTAGTTGTTCAGTATAAACCTTATCAAGATATTCATCTCTAAGAATAAAACTAAGGGATGGATTATTCAGCAACATTTCATCCTTCATTTTTGCAATTTCTTCATCACTTACTTTTAAAGTATCAGCCTCTGCTATCCGAAGAATAATTTTATCATTTATAAGTTTTTCAAGCAAAACCTGAGAACTAATCCCCGGATAAAAGACAGAAATATATCTCAGTTCCTCTCGAGTTATTACCTCTCTATCAACAACACAAGCTATTCCATCAAAGGCAAAAAACAAAAATAAAATCATTACATATTTACTTCAAAGATTCACTTTTTTCCTCTTTTGGTAAAACTGATGGAACGCCCAGCTCTTCCTCTAAAACTTCAGGAAATACCTCATAAGGATAGATCTTCCTTAAAGAATCTGATAATTTCTCTATTCTCGTTTGAATTTTTTCAATTCTTAACTTAGAGATTATAGTATTGGCAACTTTCTCATATTCTACAGGAATTTCTTTCCTTGAATGCAATTTTATTATATCATAATTAAACTCTGTCTCTAAAACAGGGGATATTTCCCCTGGTTTCTTAAGAGAGAAAGCTGCTCTTTCAAAAAGAGGATAATTAGAAAGTTCTCCCATTCTAAAAGTTCCAAGATATCCTCCATTTGAAGAAGACTCTCCATCGGTAGAATATTTCTTTGCAAGCTCTGCAAAATTCTTTCCAGATTTAAGTTCTGAAAGAATCTTTTCTGCTTTTTCTCTTGAATTGGAAGATATATGAGATATCTCTATCACAGTGCTAAATTCTTCTTTATGCTTCTCAAAATAAGCTCTTGCCTCAAGCTCAGAAACAAATTGTTCTTTCTCTAACAAATCTTGTAAGTAACTCGTCGTAACCAATTGTTTCTTAATCCTATCTATCCTTTTCTGGATTTCTGGTCTCTTATGCACTCCTTTTTTCAAAGCTTCTCTATATATAATCTCATTATTAACCCAATTTTCAATTAATGCTTTTCTATAATTCTTAGGAGCTTGTATAAGAAGTTGAGGAGGGTATATTTCTATAAAGTCATCCACTGTTAGATAAGTTTTCCCCACTTTAGCAACAATTTTTTCTCTTTGCCCTTTATCCTTTTTGCAACTCTCGATAGAAAAAAGACACCCAACAATTATTACAACTAATCCAATCTTTCTTAACATAATTTCCTCCCTTCATTTAGAGAAAGATCTTAACACCTATACGTTCTTTATTTCGTTCAAAAAACTCATTCTCTATTTCTTCTGCTTTTTGTTTTCTGTAGTCATATGCTACAGTTCCTTTTACTTTTGAATATTCTTGAATATAACTTTCTTTTATATCTGTAACTTTTATAATTGCCCAACCTTTCTCCGTCTTAAAAGGTTTAGAAATCTCTCCTTTTTTAAGAAGAAAGGCCACTTCTCCAAGATCTTTATACTTCCTTCCAATATAACCTACCTCCCCTCCTCTCTTCTTCCCAATACCAATAGACCTTTCTTTGGCGAGAACTTCAAACTTCGCGCCTCTTAAAAGCTTTCTTCTTATTTCTTGGGCTTCTTTTTCCTCTTGAACCTCAATTAAATATACCTTCCTTTTCTCCTCAACTCTATATTTTTCTTTATTCGCTTCATAAAAAGTCTTTAATTCATCGTCATTTTCTGTAATTACACTCAAAATCTCCTTTCTTCTAAAAAAATCTACCGTAGAATTCATAAGACTTCTATTATAATTTTCAATAAGGTAAGGATCTCTATGAGCCCCAAGCCTCTTAGAGAAAACAACAAGAAACTCATTTCGAATACAATCCGCTATAAAATCTGCAACCACTTTTTCACTATTTATCAAAGCAATATCTATCTTCCCAGCATTTATATCCTCTATTAGATCATTTATTGTGTATTCTCCAAGAGCACTTCTCGCTAAAACAACTTTTAATTCTTCCTCTCCCCAAGCTGTTTTCCTAAATAAAACTTCTCTACCAAGAGATTCTACTTTCTCCCAAAGAAAAGAAAGCCCTTTAGAATTAATTTTTGTATTCACAAGCCATTCAATTAGTCTTCTTAACCTGGAAGAAAAAATGGATGCTTTCTCTCTTGAGACTTCTCCTTTTATTTTCGGTCCTGAAATTTCTCCTCTAATTTTACCTCTATCAAAAACATTATGTTGTTGAACATCAATTACCTTTATTATATTCCAGAAACTCGCATATTTTATGGGAAATGAAACCTCTCCTTTCTTTAAATTAAAAATCTTTCTAATAGTAACAGGTAAAAATGGAGAATATTTTAGAGGTTCTTTTATTTCACCTTTAGCTTCCTTCAATTCCGGAATAGAAGAATATTTCTCAGCTACACTCCCAAAATCCTTTCCCACCATAATTTCTAAATAAGCCTTAAGAGCGTTAGAGAACTTATCTGTTTGGATAAGTTGAATCTTCAACTCCTTACCAGAATTTATATAATGGACTACACATTCATAAGGTGTTGGTTCTGCACGTCTTGTAATTCTTTCTCTAAAAGTCTTTCTAATAACTTCTCTATTAAATCTCTCCTCTACATTTGCCCGCACAGAATCATCATAACCTTTTTCTTTTGCAAGAAAAAAGAGAACAAGATCCCTTACATATTTCTCAATAGTTTTCCCTTCCGGAATATCCTTCATAAAAACTTCCTGGCTTCCCACTATTGCCACTGGCTTTTCCTTTGGCTTAGAAGAAAAAAGTCCTAGTAAAATTAAAATAAACACCATAAAATCCCTCCTGGATTTTTTTATGATAACATATGTTATATTTTACATAAGTCAAGAGGTAACTTAAAATAAAAGACGAACGAGCTAAAGAAAAGTTCCTTATCTACCTCAAAAGCTACATTTTTCAATTAAATCTTTATCAAATACGCTTATCTCCTTAAACTTAAATCCATTTTCAAAAAGTTTTATACAAATCTCTACTATTTCAGGATCGTAAAGCTCTCCTTTGTTTTTCTCAATCTCATTTAGAACAATTTCAATATTATAAGGACTTCTATAAGGCCTTCTTGAACTCATTGCTTCTACAACATCAGCAACCCCTATAATTCTCGCCTCAATCATAATATCTTTTCCTTTAAGCCCATAAGGGTATCCAGATCCATCCATCCTCTCATGATGTTGCGACACTATTTTTGCTACAGGACCTGGAAAATTTACAGATTTTAATATCTCATAACCTGCCTGAGCGTGATTTCTTACAAGAGCCATTTCATATTCGCTAAGATTAACAGGCTTATTTAAAATTTCTGCTGGGACATGGATCTTTCCAATATCGTGAAGAGCACTAGCAATTTTAAGAATATTTAATTGGTCATTGGTAAGATTTTTTTCTTTCCCTATAGCAATCGCAAGTTGAGTAACTCTTCTTTGGTGCCCTGCTGTAAAATGGTCTCTTTTCTCTACAGTTTCCGAAAGGGCTGCAACCGTTCCGGATAAGATTTCTGTTAGTTTGCATACACTGTTTTTAAGCTCAATCTCTGCTCTTTTCCTTTCTCTTATATCATTATATATGGCAAAAACCCCGATAATTTTCCCTTCTTCACTTATAGGACCTCCGCTAATATGAACATCTATTAACTCACCGTTCTTCCCTTTCATTACAGTATCTGGTTTTTTTATTTCTCCTCTTAACAACTTTTGCGAAAAAGCCTGCATTTCTTCTCTAAGATTCTTAGGAAATATTAAATCTTGAATGTATTTTCCCTTGACTTCTTCAAAGGAATACTTAAATAATTCATGGAAACTTTTATTAATCTGTAAAACTCTATCATCTACATCAAGTAAAGCTATTGCAACTGGAGAATTATCAAACAAAGATTTAAAATAATTTTTCTGAATTTTTAATTCTTCTTCCGCCTTCTTTTTGTCTGTCACATCAATAGCTGAAGTAAGAACAGCAGGGCCTCCCCTAAAATCTTCTAAATGTTTACTCCCACAAGCAATCCACCTTTCTCCCCCATCTTTCCTTATAATTTTAACCTCATAATAAGAAGGAACTTTTTCTCCTTTAAGATGTTTTAAACCTCTTGCCTTAAAAAGATCTTGAAATTCAGGATGAACAAAATCCCAGAAGTTCATTTTAAGTAATTCCCTACAAGAATAACCAGAAAAATCTTCGGCTGTTTTGTTAACATAAATAAATTTCTTTCTGTGGACAAAAATTAATAAAGGAGCATTATCCGCTATTATTTTGTTATACTTATCTATTTTTACATCTTCTTGGGATTCATAGGGGCGAGAACCTTCTTTTGATAATTTTCTACTTTTTCGAGGGTTTTTCCCCCTCTTTCTTTCCATAAGAATCCCCCTTTCTTAAATATATAGGATTTCTCTAATATTATATTATAGAAATTCTATATATAAAGTCAAGGGGCTAAAAATAAAAAACTCAAATTTTTCAACTTTGTTGATCGCTTACAAATTCAACATTATCTAAATAATTTTTCATTTCTTCTAAACTGTTCTTAATTTTTACAATATCTTTATTTCTTGCAGACTCTTCAATAACCCCTCCAACTTCGGATAGTTTTTCAAATCCATATGTAGCTCCTGAACCTTTTATGCTATGCCCAATCCTTTCTATTGTCTTAAAATCTTCCTTCTCTAAGGAGCTTTCTATTGTTTTTATATCCCTTTCTCTATTTTCAATAAAGTTGGGGATTAGTTTCATCGCATATTCTGGAACATAAACTTTAATTTTCTTACTTCTTTTCTCTTCCTCCACTTCTTTTAACCTCCTTTTTACTCTTCGCTATTTTTATACAATTCCGACCAGATCGTTTTGCTTGATAAAGAGCTTTATCAACCTCTTCAACAAATCTATTTGGTTTTCCTTTTCTTGTAGGAATTGTTGTTGCAATTCCTATGCTTATTGTAACATTTTTATTTATTTTTGAAGCTTTATGAGCAATCTTTAATTTTTCCGTTTCCCTTAAAAATCTACTTGCTACTTCAAAAGCTCCTCTTTCATCCGTCTCAGGAAGAACTGCGATGAATTCTTCTCCTCCATATCTACATAGAAAATCCCTCGGTCTTTTCAATAAACTACTCATATGAAAAGCGAGCTTTTTAAGGCACTCATCCCCATTTAAATGCCCATATGTATCATTATAAGCTTTAAAGTAATCAATGTCAAACATAATAAGTGATATTGGAGTTTTAGCCCTAATAGCGTGCCTCCATTCCCTACGAAAGAATTCCTCAAAATACCGACGATTTGGAATAGAGGTTAGTCCATCAAGGTAAGACATTTGTTTTAACTTCTTATTCGCTTCATCTAACTTTTTTGTGATTTCGAGTAGTTCCTGTTCTCTCTTTTTTCTTTTTTCTATCTCTTCCTTAAGTTTCAAAGCTAACCGAACTCGAGAAATAAGTTCTATTTTATTTATCGGTTTTGTTATGTAATCATTTGCCCCCACCTCAAAAGATGCCTGAAGATGAGCATCATCCTTTTGCCCTGTAACCATTATTATTGGTATTTCTCCCAGTTCTTCATCTGCCTTTATAATTCTACAGGCTTCAAGCCCATCTACTTTGGGCATTCTTATATCCATTAGAATAAGATCTATTTTTTTTCTTTTCTTCTTTTCTTTTATTCCAAGAATATCAAAAGCTTCTTCTGCAGTTTCTGCTAGATATATACTGACTTGCTCCTCACCGCTTAGGATTCTTTTAAGCAGCAATAACTCATCCCTTGAATCATCCACAATTAAAATATTCATTTATTAAAAAATATTTATTTTTACAAAAATGTAAAGAGGAGAAGATAATACCTAATTCTCTACATTTACAAGATGAATCTTCCTTGGATAAGTTCCTAAGAAATTCTTTATTATCTTTCTAAAGTCTCTTGGAATATCAGAAAAATATAAGGAAAGCGAGTTTCTTCCAAATCCGATTAAATTATTATTCTCTAAAAATTTCTTTAAAAAGATAGCCACTTCTTTCCCAGGTTCAATTATATCAACTTTCTCGCCGATAATTTTTTTTATAGTAGGATAAAGCAAAGGATAATGAGTACAAGCGAGGATTAAAGCCTCTATATTGTTATCTAAAAGAGGAGCAAGATACTCCTCAGCAACAAGCTCTGGAACTTTCCCAGAAAACCAACCCTCTTCTACAAGAGGAACAAAAAGGGGACAAGCTTTAGAGTATATTTTTATCCCTTTTAATTTATTCTTTAACACTCTTTCAAATGTTTTACTTGTGATTGTAGCCTGGGTTCCAATTATTCCGATTTTCTTGTATGATTTTTCTAAAATATTATTTATTCCAGGACCAATCATTCCTATGATTGGAATTGAAGTCTCTTTTCTTAGTTCCTCTAAGGCATTTGAAGAAACAGAAAAACACGCTGCAACAATTACTTTCACATTAAACCTTTGGAGGAACTTAACATCTTCTCTTGCAAATCGTAAAATTGTTTCTTTAGACTTTGTCCCATATGGAACTCTTGCACTATCTCCAAAATAAATAATCGCTTCTTTGGGGAGAACTTTCCTGATTTCTTTTACGACAGTAAGCCCTCCAATCCCAGAATCAAAAACTCCAATAGGTCTTTCTTTATGTTCGAGATTTTGCATAAGCTTCTATTCCTTCTGCAATTGCTTCGGAAATTCCTTTAATAAAATTTTCATTTAATAACCTTCCTCTATCAGAAGAATTCGTGATAAAAGCAATTTCTACTAAAACCGCAGGCATAAAATTCAAGCGAAGGACATAAAAATTCGCTTGTTTCACTCCCCTATTATAAAGCCCTGTCTTATGAACCATACTTTCCTGAATACAAATAGCAGCCTGCTGCGATTCTTCTAAAAATTGAGTTTGAGCAAGATCGTTTAAAATATAATCAAGTTCCGAGATCCCTCCACCTTCTTTCACCTCAAATCTAATTGCTGAGTTTTCAGTCGCTTCTACAGTTCTTGCCCAATCGCTCCTTGCAGCTGAAAGAAAGTAAGTTTCTGCTCCCTCCATTTCTCTCTTATAAGGAGCTGCGTTGCAATGGATTGATACAAAAAGATCCGCCCTAACCGAATCGGCAAATCTTGTTCTCGTCTTCAAGGGAAGAAAAACATCCTCCGTTCTTGTCATTATTACATTAAACCCCTTATTCTTTAGTTTTTCGTAAAGTTCTTTCCCCACTTTTAAAACAATATCCTTTTCTTTTATATCTTTATAAGTAGCTCCTGGATCCTCTCCCCCATGTCCAGGGTCTATCACAATAGTTCTTATTCTTCTCTCTACAAAAGTTTTTGCTCTCAATTTCAATAAAGAACCTTCTCTAATAGAATCTATCGTAACATTCCTTTCTGTTTTAAGGCGAATCTTTACAAAACCGCTGCCTTCTTCAAGTTTTATCTCTTTTATTAGCCCATTAGGAGTAAGATCAAAGACGTTTTTATTATAAATAGGGTCAAAAATTACTAAAACCCATTCCTCTCCAACTCTATTAAATAAAGTTTTTAAATTAGAGGAACACTCAATAGTATAGACAGTCTCCGAAGAAGAAACATCCCATTTAGTTTTGTAAATGTTGGCCTTACTTCCAACCTCAAGCACCTCACCCGTGAACTTCACTTCCATATCTGTTAAACTTCCCAAAATAAAAGAAAGAGAAGAAATAGGAATGAACAACTCCTTTCCTTCCCTTATAGGGGGGGCTTCTAATTGATAAATCTCTTCATTTACTTTCACAAAAGGATTATCCGGCATAATATAAACGACTTTTTCTCTCTGAATAGATAAAATCTGTGTATTGGGATCCTCGAAATAAGAAAACTTAAGTTCCTCAAGCAAAGAGGAACTTTTAACATATTTATTTCCCCTAATTATGTATTCCTTAAAAGTATATACATCCCCAGAAAGATTAATACTTAAAGAAAGAATAAGAAAAATCATAAGTATCTTCTAATCTCTCTTTTCTGTTCTCTTTCAATCAATTTGTCCCTTTTTTCATATTTTTTCTTTCCTTTAGCAAGCGCTAAATTGACTTTTACCAATCCATTTTTGAAATATAACTCAAGAGGCACCAAAGTAAGACCTTTTGTTTTCAATTTACTTTCAATCCTTCTTATTTCACTTTTATGCAATAGAAGTTTTCTGTCTCTCTTAGGATCTAATTCAACACGAGATTTCTCATAAGGAGAAATATGCATATTGAAAAGAAAAAGTTCACCTTGAACAATTTGGGCAAAAGAATCAGTTAAACTAACCTTTCCTTCTCTAATAGATTTCACCTCAGAGCCCTTCAATACAATACCCGCCTCATACGTTTCTATAACGTGGTAATCAAAATTTGCTCTTCTATTTTTCACAATTGTTTTTACCATATTGACTTATTCTCCTTCTTCAATATAATTTCTTTAGAAAATGAAAAATTTTATCTTTTTTCTTATAATAATATCATTTTTAAATTGTGCAAGACAAGTTGTTAAAAACCAAAAGGAGGGGGAATCCCTTTTAGAAAACATATATAAATGGCAAGACAAAGTAAAAAGGAAAATGGGAACAGGAGAAATGATTGTTTCGGAGTCAAACAATCGTTTCTCCTCCTATTTTTCTTTTGAATATGATGTAGAAAGCAAAACTTTAAAAGGAGAATTGTTAGGATCATTCGGAATGGTCATTGGCTCTTTCTATTTCTCTTCTGATTCTATCTCTATGAAAGACAAAGAGAACCGTGAGGTAAAAGAAGAAATCTTTTCTCTTTTAGAAGAAAACCCTGAGCTTTCCTTACCGAGATTTTTAATGTGGGATATTCCGATTTCTTCAAACCCTGAGGTAATCCCTTTAGAAAAGGGATGGATTTTAGCGGAAGGCGACTTAGAAGTTTTCGTTTCGCAAGATTTAAAACCAATAAAAGTTGTGTTAAATAAAAATGGTAAAATTTCAATCAATTATTCGGATTTTCTTACAGAAAAAGGAATTCTTTCTCCAGGAAAGGTAGAGGCAAAAACAGAAAATAAAAACCTTTTAATAGAGTTTAGAAAGATTCAAATAGAATGATCCTTTTTATTCTTTTAGGAGTTCAAGATACCATTAACATTTTAAAAGAACCCTTTTCTTCTTATGAAGATTCTCTTTCAACAATTTCTTCTACTAATCAACTTTACAAAATTGATTCTATTTTACTCTCAAGAGGGCTATTTGAAAAAAGCAAATCTGTAGAAGAAAAACTTATAAATATTATAAAAGATAACAGTGACTACTTGAACCCTTCTCTTGCAAAAAAATATTTTAAATTAGGTATTACAGACTTAAAAAAAGGAGAAATAGAAAAAGGCGAAAGAGAACTAATTTTCGCTTCAGAATTGGACCCCTCAAACAGGAAGATTCCTTTAGCACTTGCAAAATTGCATTATCCAAAAATAGGTAAGATGCTGGATTTCCTACAAAAATATTTTTTAACCTTCAAATTCCTTCATAATAAGATCTTCTTAATCAAAAGCTTAATATTTTTCTTTGTTGTTTGGTTTTTATGGCTTTTAATAGCAATTTTTGTGGCAAGTTTTGTTTACTCTCTTAGTTATATTATGAAGTGGTTTCAAATAAAATTTAACATAAGTGGATTATGGACTATAGCTATATTCTTGGCTTTATTTGTATGGCTTCCTTTGCGATATATTCTTCTTATTTTAGTAGTATTTTCTCTTTTTAAAATGAGTAAATCTAATCTAATTAAAGCAGGTTTAATCTTAATCTGTCTTTCCTTCCTTTTTTCCTATTCTTATTTAATCAGTAATAATTATAAACCTACAGGACCTGTTTATAGAGAACTTAAAGCCAGATATATCCCTAATAGCTCATTCCTACAAGACCCTGTGACTCCTTATGGGTATTTGGTGAAAGGGATAGAATCTGCGAAAAAAGGGGATTTCTCAAAAGCTATTTCTCTATTAGAGGAAGGTTATAAATTAAAAAAAGACATAAGTTACTTAGAAAATCTCTGCTCCGTTCATTATACAATAGGAGACACTTCCTCTGCCATTAAGTTGTGCGAAAGCATTCTAACCCATCATCCTAAAAGTGAAATAGCAAATATTGTAATAATCAAGATTCTTCTTGACAAACTTGAACTTGACAAAGCCACAGAATATATAAATAAAAGTGGAATAAAGATTTCGGGAACCTCTTTAAGAAATAATAAGCCCCCATTTAAATATCCCCCAGATAGATGGCTTTATGAATACGTGTTTTTACCTCGAGGAATAATTATAAAATTAATTGATAACAAATTATATTTTATAACAATTATAGGAGTGGCTCTTTTCCTTGTAGGAGTTTTTAAGAAATATAAAGAAAATTATTGCTCAATTTGCAAAAGTTTTATTATGAAGGATAGCAAGGATAATGTTTGTGTTTTATGTGCAAAAAAACTCTCCACAACGAGTTCTAAAAGTATAAGGGAAAGAGTAAAAACAAGAATATCGAAGAGAGCAACAAATATTGACAAAGCAACCAACATCCTGATGAATTTGGTTATTCCCGGAAGTGCACATTTTTACAAAAATAAAAATATTGAAGGAATAATAATTGGAGCAATTATGGGTTTGTTTTTTTCTATATATATCTACTCAATTCTCTACCAGCCGGAGGAAGCTCTTCAATACAAAACTTCAATAGGAAACAATATTCTAAAAATTTCCCTATTTTTGACCTATTCTTTGGTAATATTATCAAGTTGGAGGTTAAGGCCTTATGGAAATGGAAGGTAGTATTCAGGAATTTTCTGTCCCAGAGATCTTACAATTTTTATCCTTACATGAAGCTGACGGAGTTTTAAAACTCAAATCTGGTAAAGAAGAAGTTCACTTTGGATTTAAGAAAGGAAAAATTACAGATGCTATTCATAAAGGGGAGCAACTTTTTCATTCTATAAGCGAATATATTAAAAGAACAGGGTTAATTCCTCCAAATACATTCAAAGAGTATTCTGAAAGGGCTACAGAGTTAGGAATTTCTATCTTAGAAGTAATTGAAAAATCTGGAGATCTATCCAAGAAAGACATTGAAAATATAATAGCTTTTAAAATTCAAGAAACAACTTGTGAAGTTTTAACTTGGAATACTGGAAAATATACTTTTGAGGCAGGTAAAAAATTATACGAAAATTCTCCTTTCTCTATAGAAATAGAACCTAATAACCTGGTTATGGAGGGAATGCGAAGGATAGATGAATGGCCTCTAATTATAAAAGCCTTACCTGATGAAAACGTAATCCTTAGAAAACTCGATAAACCAGAGATTGACATTGAACTCAAAGAAGATGAAAAAACCGTTCTATCAAAAATTCCTGAAGAAGGGATTTCTTTAAAGGAGCTGGTAGAAATATCAGGTGTAGGAAAGTTTAGAACTTATAATTCAGCTTACAGGCTTTCTGAAATTGGAATAATAGAGAAGGTTGAATCTGTTGGGGAACCCATAAAGAAGAAAGAGAAAATCTCTATTAAAAAGAAACCCATTGAAATTGTTAAAACTTTAAAAGGCGTTATCCTTTATATATTTATTTTTATTAACGTTTTTTTCCTCTTCAAGTTTAGATTAAATGAAATTAAAAACAATATAGAAAATCTGTTAGAGTTTTTAAAAGAGTCAACTTATAAAACAGAAACCATACTCCCTATAGCTGAGGGAGAAAAAAACTAAAAAGGAGGAAAAATGACCAAAAAAAAGAAAGAAGAACCAAAAGCAAAAGCCAGAAAGAAAGATATAGAAGAAGGAAAGAATTTAGCTTGGTTATCTTACTTGGGGATTTTTCTTCTAATCCCTCTATTGGCTTATCCTGAAAACACCTTCTGCAAGCATCATGCGAAACAAGGACTAGTAATCCTTCTATTATGGATTGGACTTGTAATCCTATCTTTTATTCCTTTTATAAATGTAATTGGATATATAGGAGATTTGATATTGTTTGTAATAGCCATTATAGGAATAATTCAATCTCTAAAAGGGCATTATTGGAAAGCCCCCTTTGGAATTTTTGAGCTCTCTCAAAAGTTTAAAATTTAAAGTTTCCTGTTTTTCTATGTAATTTTTAAGTAGAAATCCTAAAGGAGGGATAAAATGGCTTTATTTTTTGAGGTTATTGAATTTTTAGACAACGAAGGGAATGAAATTGTCCATCGTGTTCCCCAAGAAGGTTCCGCTGAGACCTCTATCGGTAGCCAATTAATTGTAAGAGAGAGTCAATCAGCCGTTTTCTTTAGAGATGGAAAAGCTCTTGATACTTTTGGTCCTGGAAGATATACTTTAACAACAGCTAACATTCCTCTCTTAAAAGAAGTGATTGGTGCAGCTTTTGATGGGAAAAGCCCTTTTAGGACAGAGGTATATTTTGTAAACAACAAAGTTTTTACTAACGCAAAATGGGGAACTCATGAACCAATTCCCTTTAGAGATAGAGAACTTGATGTAATAAGAATAAGAGCAAATGGAGTTTATTCATATAGAGTTTCTAATCCACGACTTTTTGTAAATAAAATTGTTGGAACGGAAAATATAAAGGAGAGAAGCGAAATAGAAGATTTTTTCAAAAATGTAATTGTTTCAAGATTAACCGATTTCCTTGGAGAAAGTTATTCTACAATATTCGATCTTCCAAAAGACTACGATGAGCTCTCTTATGGTGCAAAAGATAGAATATCTGAAGACTTTGAAAAATATGGGATGGAGTTAGTCGACTTCTACATAAGATCCATTACGCCTCCTCCTGAGGTTCAAAAAATGATTGATGAACGAACAGGCATGGGAGTTGTTGGAGACATCGATAAGTTTACTCAATTCCAAACAGCAAAAGCCCTTCGAGATGCAGCTTCCGCAGAGGGGGGCACAGCAGGCGCAGGTGTAGGTGTAGGAGCTGGGATCGGAATGGGAGCTATGATCCCAGAAATAATGCAAAAAACTATTGAAGAAAAGAAAGGCTCTCTCGCAAACTGTGAAAGATGTGGTTACTCTTTACCTCAAGGAGCAAAATTTTGTCCAAATTGCGGAGAAAAGGTAGGAAAAATTTTATGCTCAAAATGCAAAAAAGAAATTCCAAAAAATGCAAAATTCTGTCCTCAATGTGGAGCGAAACAATAATTAATAAATGGAATTTAAATGCCCTCAATGTGATGGAGTTTTAAAATTAGAAAAACACGCAGGGCTCGTAAGTTGTCCTTATTGTGGAACTTATTTATACTACGAAAGAGAAAAAATAATTCTAAGAAAGTTAATAAAACCTATCTTGGATCCAACACCGGCAAAAATTTTACTAAAGAATAAAATAAAAAAAGACTTAAATCTTAAATTAACTTATCTTCCTTTTTATAGGATTCTTACTAAAGAGGGAGTAAAATTCTTACCTGGAGAAGATATAAAATTAATAGGATTAGAACATTTTGTCCCCAGAGGAGATATAATACCTCTTGATTTTGATCTTCCTCCTCCTCAAAAACCTTCTGAAGCAATATTAAAAGAAAAAGAAATAAAGGAGATTGAGTCTATAGAGATTATATATTATCCTTTTTTTAAAGCAGAAGAAGCTCTTAATATTTATTATATTGATGCTGTAAAAGGAGAGATCTTTACTAACTTCTTTGAAGAGATAGAAGAAAAACCCAGAAATCAATATCCTTTTGCCATTGGAAGTTCGATCATAGTTGTATTTATTTCTCTTTTCTTGCCCTCTTTAATTTTAAAAATAATCTTTGGGCTTCTTCTAACTCTTATCCTTTGGTATTATGATAGAAGAGAAAACTCATAGAAAAATCAAGATCTTAATTGCTTTTACCTGCCCAAATTGTGGGGCTGAACTTGATGTGCAAGAAGGAGTTACTAATACAAAATGCTCTTTCTGTAAAACTCGTTTTTTGCTAACAAAGAAAATCGGTTTCCCAAGGTTCTTCGCAAAACCAATCATAAAAAATCCTGAGAAAATTATAAGAGATTCATTTAAAGAAAATATAGAAATTATAGATTTGGATCTAATCTTCCTTCCACTCATAAGAGTTAATGGGGAGGTAATTGGCTGGATTAAAGGGTTCAAAAAGAGAAAAGTTGCCCAACAACATTATAATCCATTAGAAACAAAATTTAACAATCTCGAAAATATCTCTACTTCAAAGATATTAGGGGAAGAAAGTGTTGAGAAAAGAATAAGACGATTCTTGGAGGTTAACTTAGATCCTTTGGGGTTTTATCGATATGGAATACAAAGGATAAATTTGGAGGGGAAAAAGTTTCAAATTTATGAAGACAGGATAATTCGTCAATATGGGAGTGTATTTGATTTACCCCTTTCTATAGAGGAATACATAGAAAAAGCTACAAAAATTTTCATTGAGACAATAATAAGAGATTACAAAGATTTTGATGAATTGGAGTATTACTTAAAAATTATAAAGAAAAAAGCCCTCACATATTATAATCCAATCTTCTTTTCAAGAATTAAAGTGGGAGAAGAATTTTATACTTTTTCTTTAGACGCTACTAATGGCGCTCCCCTTCTTAAGGAACAGGAAAGAAAAATGAAAATAGTAAGTGATAAAGTCTATATAGGAATAAATAAATTATATGCATTTATAGCTATTGGAGGTTTAACAATTTCCTTCCTTTCTTATTTCTTTGGAAAAGGGTTAGGAATTATAGCTGGCTTATTTTTGATTTTCTTTATATGGAGACTTCAGTATGGGAGAAAGTGAGTTAGAACTTATCCCACTTAAGTGTCCAGAATGCGGGGAGAATATTGAAAGTGGAGAAGAGGATCTTGTTCACTTCTGTTCTTTTTGCGGAAATGGATTTGAAGTTGTTTATAATAAAATTAGAAAAATAGATGTGCTTTTTGCAAAACCAGAAAGGGAGGTTAGGAATAAAAAAATATATTATCTTCCAATGTGGCGGATTCCAACAAATATTTATATAGAGAAGAAATTTAATATAAAAATAAACCAGCTACCATCTGAAATCCTATCAAACGAAAAATTTGCCAAATCTCTTATAGATTTATTCAACAAGGAAAAAGCTCAAAAAAAAATTACCTTCTTTGTTCCAGCCTATGGTGTTACAAACAAATACCTTCTTTCTGATCAACCCGAACTTCATTTTACTATTACCCAACCAGAGATAATCCCCGATTCTCCAAAAGATATGGTGGGAGCCGAATATTCATTAGAAGATGCAAAAGAATTGGCAAAAGTTATGTTCTTTTCTATCCAAATGCAGACAAAATCTTTCTTTAAAGAAGAAGATGTGAATTTTGAGTTCATAGATGGAAATATCGTGGGAGTTCCATTTTACGAAGAAGGAGGAATGCTTATAGATGGGATTAAAGGCTGTAAAATATTTAAAGACTCTTTAACAAAATGGGACAAAATAAAAGACTACAAAGAGAATCTATAAGGGAAAAGCTGAGAAAGGGTAAACTTCTTTATCTTTGCTTCTCCATTTATTAAAAAAACCTCCATATCTTCAGCAAATTCCCCAAGGAATTGTAAACAAGCTCCACAGGGATAAGAGAAATTTAATCCACTAGAAGCAATAGCTATCTTCTCAAATTTCCTTACTCCATTTATAATACCATTTATCCCCGCCACTCTTTCTGCACAAACAGTAAGAGAGTATGAAGCATTCTCTATATTAAATCCTATAAAAAACCTCCCGGAAGCCAAAATAGCTGCTCCAACTTTAAACTTTGAATAAGGAGCATATGCTTTCTCCTTCGCTTCTATTGCTAATTTGACTAATTTATCTTCCAAAGTAATGGCTTAACCTCTCTTTTAACTTATTACCACTTAAATCCTTAATCTCTTCTGTAACAAACCCGATTTTACCAGAAATATCTTTCCTCTTTAAGCTTAGAAATCTAACAAATGTATTGCCGCATTCATTTCTAAAAAATAAATTACCTTCATCATCTTCAAGATAAATAGAATTCTTAGTTATACTCAAAGAATCAATAATTTCGGAAAACACCACTTCAAAACCGTACCCCAGATCTTTCCAACTTAGGACTATAGGAGGGATTGTGTCTTTCTCACATTCCGTCTTTTTATAGTTACAATTTGATGCCTTGAATTTCTTCTTAAAAACAACAGACCCCTTTTCTCCAATTTTATTCCCCGATAGATCCGAAATATCTCCAAAAACCATAACTTCATAGGTTTTCCCAGCTTTGAGAAAATATGGTTTAATAAAAACTGCTCCAAAGAAAGGAGAAAAAGGGTCTACTATATAATAGATTTCCTTTAAAGGGATTTCCTCTCCATTCTCTTCAACAATTTTAAACTTATCTTTTTTTATGGTATTAGAGTCCACCACACTTAATATCAGAGTCCTTTCTTTCAACCATGTGTAATCGTAAATATAAAGAGCCAATTCAACATCTTTCCATCCAATAGAAGAGGGTGCTCCTTCTGCAAAAAAGAATAATCTTGAAGAGATAGAAGGAGAAATTTTGTCTTCCAAAGAAGGCCATTCTCCTTTAGAATTATCTTTTTTAACTGTAAGAAAAGGAAAAGCGAAATTATCATCAAGAGGTTCTCCTTTTATTCCATCTTTGTCTACATCAATATATTCTCCTTTAATATTAAAAACCTCACTTCCTATTATTTTAAGCACATAAATAGCGTTATAACTAAGTCTTTCTTTAGGCTTTAGAATTAAATAACTGCTGTCTTCAAACATTACCCACTCTTGAGAAAAAGGAACCTCCTCACCATTAAAATCAAGAATCTTAATTCCTGTTGTGTTTATAGTATCAATTTCTTCTTTAAATTTTAATTTAAGCCAACTCGCTTCATCGTATTTATAAACTCCAACAGAATCTTGATTTTTTGTAATTACCCCAAAAGGAAGAGGGATATAAGTCCTCTCCAAAACTACCTCTTCCCCCATTTTTAAGGGAATAGGAGGAGCTATCTTCGCGCATCCAAGACTTAAAAACAAAATCTCAAAAATCAGAATTAATCCTGAAAGCATCCTCATAATATTCAATATCCTTTTTATCTTCAATTATCACAAGAAGATCAAATCTTGTATCACATTTATCATAAAGGTCATTAAGAGAAAGGAAAAACTTAGCGCCTTTTATTAAATGCTCTTTTTTCTTCCTCCCAATTGCTTCTAAAGGATGCATAAAGCAAGAAGATTTTCTTCTCTTCACCTCTACAAAAGCTATTGTATTCTTTTTCTTAACAACAAGGTCTATTTCAAATCCTTTCCCAATAAAATTGCTTGCAAGAATCTTATAACCCTTATTTTTAAGATATCTTGCTGCTATCTCTTCTCCCTTATCTCTGTAATTCATTAACTAAATCTTTTATTGGGGAGAAACTTCTCCGATGTATTTCTGAAGGTCCATAGTCTATTATTTTTTTTATATGAGAAGAAGTCCCATAACCTTTATTCTTACTAAATTCATAGAAAGGGAAAATAATGTCAAAAAATTCCATCACTCTATCTCTCAGAACCTTCGCCAAAATGGATGCCGCGCCTATTGCATGGGTAGAAGCATCTCCACCTTTTACCGCCACCTGAGGGATGGGTAATTCTGGTATTGGGAATCCATCCACAAGCACCCAATCTGGCATAACGGAAAGAGAAGCTATTGCCCTGTACATCGAAAGAATAACAGCATAATCTATACCCCAGGTATCAATTAAGAAAGAATCTACATAACCTACTCCTACAGATACAGAATGCTTTAAAATCTTCGGGAAAAGCTCAAGCCTTTTTTGAGGAGAAAGTTTCTTTGAATCGTTAATTCCAGAAATATAAAAACCTCTTTCAAAAACAACAGCAGCCGAAACAACAGGTCCAGCGAGAGAGCCTCTTCCTACCTCATCTACTCCACAAATAAGAGTAGCATCAGGAGGAATTAAACTCTCATCACTAAAAATCATTTCTTTTCTTTTATTTTTGCTTTTTTCCCTTCTCTCTCTCTAAGATAATAAAGTTTGGCTCTTCTTACCCTACCTTTTTTAAGAACTTCTATTGATTTTATAATAGGGGAATTCAAGGGGAATATTTTCTCCACTCCTATTCCTTGACTTACCTTCCTCACAGTAAAAGTTTTTCCATTCCCTGAGCCTCTTATTTTAATAACAGTTCCCTCAAAATGCTGAACTCTTTCTTTTTCTCCTCTTTTGACCAAAATGTTAACTCTTACAAGATCCCCTGGCCCAAAATTAACGCCCTTCTCTAGAGAATTTTTTTGCTCTATTATCTTTAACTCATCCACTTTTATCTCCTTTCAAGCTCGTTTTACTCATAATATCCATTCTATATTTCTTTGTCAATCTTATTGCTTCTTCTTCCCTCCACTTAGCAATTCTCTTGTGATCCCCAGAAAGCAAAACATCTGGAACTTTCTTGCCTCTGAAATCTTGGGGTCTGGTATAATAAGGTGCATCCAAAATATTTTTTTCAAAAGAGTCTGTATTAACAGATTCAATATTTCCCACAACACCAGGGAGAAGTCTAACAATAGCTTCAACAATTACCATGGCTGCTACTTCTCCACCACTTAAAATATAATCTCCTATTGAGATTTCTCCATCAACAAAATCTCTAACTCTTTCATCCACACCTTTATACCGACCACAAACTAAACTTAATGCTTCCTTCTCCGCTAAATTCCTTGCCATTTGCTGGTTGAATTTTTCTCCCCGCGGAGAAAGAAGATAAACTATTCCTCTTTTCTTTTCTTCCACACTTTCCAATGCCCTAACGATAGGCTCTACCTTCATAATCATTCCTGGTCCACCTCCATAAGGATAATCATCCACAGTTCCATATGAATCAGAAGCAAAGTCCCTTATGTTTATTATATTAAAAGAAACAATTCCTTTTTCCTTTGCCCTTCTAACTATTCCAACTTCTAAAAAAGGATGGAATAGAGAAGGGAAGATGCTAAAAATGTTAATATTCATCTAATGCAAGTGCAAGATGAAAAATTCTTATTCCGGAGAGGGTTCTAAAATCTCAAGAACCGCTCTTTTACCACTTTTCATCGAAGCTGCAGTAACAATAGTCCTAATAGCTTTGGCAGTCTTTCCTCCTTTTCCAATTATCTTTCCGATGTCCTTCTTGCTCACTTTAAGCTCATACATCACTGTCCTTTCTCCAGCGATTTCCTCTACCTCTACACTTTCAGGCTGATCCACCAGAGACTTCGCTATGTAAGTTATCAGATCTTTCAACATCGCTCACCTCCTCAGTTTTTGTTGATTTCCATCTCTTTAATAAAACTTTTACAGAATTAGTTAAAATCGCACCATTCTCTTGCCATTTTTTAATCTTTTCTTCATCTATCTTAAGTTCCTTGGTATGAGGATTATACCAGCCTATTTGGTCCAAGTACTCTCCATCTCTCGGATTTTTGGATTCAATTGCAACAATCCTATAAAATCGCTGCTTCTTTTTGCCCATTACTCTTAATCTTATTTTAACAGCCACCTTACCTCCTTCGTCTTACCGCATAGACGTTTTCTGTTTAATTTATAAATCAATAAAGTATAAAAAATTAATAAAAATCCACTTTTTTGTCAAGCCCCTAAAAGGAATTTTATTTCTCACATAAATAAAAAAGAAATTAGAGTAACTCCCCAGAATTTTTATAATATTATGGGGTTATTTTTCTTAAATTAAATAACAATACTGAGGTTGCAACTATTACCATACCCATAATAGATAATGGGGTTGGGGAATCATCTTTTAAAAACATCCAACTAATTAGGGCACCACTACCTGGGACTATAAACTTCCACATATTCAATTCGGAAACCTTAACTTTTTCTTTTTTTAATAAATAAAACCAGATAGAAAATCCTGCTGCAGAAATAAAAGAAAGCCAAATCAAGGCAAAAATAAACTGTTTATCAAATACCACTTTTGGAGAACCCTCAACTAAAAGAGAAAGAAAGAGCAACATAATTCCTCCAAGCCCCATTTGAGCAGAATTTAAGGGGATTGGCTCAATTTCACTATTATCTATAGCTACAATTACATTACCAATAGAACTTGCAAAAGTAGCTACTAAAAGAATCAATATACCTATCAATTCTTTAATAGACCCTTTGGCAATAAACTGTCTATCAATTGACAATAAAACAATTCCAAAAATACCCCCTAAAATATAAATAGTCTTATTTATAGAAAGTTTATCATTCTTTAAAAAGATATGAGCCGCAACCGCTGCTAAGAGAGGGGCAGATCCATTAACAATTGCACCTGTTGAGCCCCTGACCAAAGTCATTCCAAAGAAAAATAAAGAATATAACAAAAAAGTCTGGAAAAAACTTAAAATTATTATTGTTTTTATATTATAACAAATTGAAGTAAAATAATTCCTAACTCCTCCACAAAAAGGTAATAAAAATAAACCTGCAAGGATAAACCTCATCCCAGCAAAAAGTAAGGGGGACGAATATATAAGTCCAATCTTTACTCCCACAAAAGCTGTAGACCATAAAAGATTGGCAAGGATAGCAAGCGAAATTACCCTGAATTTTTTTAAATAAAACATAAGGAATGGAAAGTATTATCTAATTAAAAAAAGTCAAGATTCCACCATTAATAAAATTTTATTCCTTTTTTCTTCTTATAATTTCCTTTTTATTTAATTATCTTTTTCTTATAATTCCCTTAGGATCACTTATTAATACTGAAACTTCCCAACCCAAAAGGGTAATAACAACTACAGAAATCCCAAGGAGCGTCGCATCCAAATTAACTTCAAGAAACTCTCCTCCTTCAGATATGTACGTCATCACAAGGTCAACAAACCACATTAGCGTAGCCCCCCAGAAAATGATAGACAAAGATCCTAGCTTGTATTCGTTCTTCGGATCTTTCAAATACCATGTTAATGTGCTTACTATCGCTGCAAAAGCAGTAATTATTAGCCACATAATTCTCAACCTCCCCTTTTGTATTCAACATTTAATCCCGATATAGATGCCTTCAGTTCGACAGTCAACATTGCAACCGCCCAGATAAAAGTTACAAATATAGCCATGCCGACACCAATCGTAGCTATTTCGTGAAACATTGGGCCCACATCTGCCGGATCCCTCATTGCAGTCAAAAAAGGTGGCCAGGGGACTACTTCACCATGCCATATATGTTCAAACGCAAGTAGCAAACTCCCTCCCCACAAAAGTCCATTAAGGAATCTCAACCGCTGGCTCCAACTCAACACTCTTTCTTTTGTTTTCCCTCTGCTGTTTTTTTTCTCCTTTTTTTCCACGACTTTCTGGATAACCGTAGTTATAACCGCTTCTCCAACAGGAACAACAAAACAGGCCATATTTTTACCTCCTTTTTAAGGTAAACTTTTCGTTTTTACTCAAAAAACTTTCCATTTATTTATGCTTGTCCTAAAAACCATATGTCAATCCTAAAGTAAATTTAATCTCAGAACTCTCTTCGGTAAGACCACAACCGATACCTAAATCAATCGCCAAGACATTAAAAGCCAAGAAACTCCCCCCAATTAAGGCTTCAATAGGACCTTTTTTCAGTTCACCGGTCAACTCTGAAACCAATGTGATTTTATCACTAAGAGGGTATTCCACAGCCACACCATACACCGCAACATCTTCTCTTAATTCAGGTAATGCCGTATATCCGAGATTTATGTGCGTTACGACCGGACCCGCCTGGACACTCAGGATGCCAACCGCCGTATATCCCGATTCGCCCGGCACATAACCTACAACAAAAGAACCGGCCAAAATCTTCCGGTTGAAAAGCGCTAATTTCATTGCGAACTCGACATCACTTAAACCGTCATCTGGTTCTATATTATATGGGATACCTATACCAAAATCGAATCTTTCCGTTATACCGTGTTTAATCGACAATCCTATACTTCGGTTTCCAATATCATTACCAGTATTTGAAAAATCATACCCCAATTCTACTTCATAGATACCCTTTTCTACAACTTTCGCGTCATCTACAGAAAGAGGTCGAGCTCCAAATCCGGCCACAGAAACAAAAACTAGTAAAAAGAATTTTAACTTTTCATTAAACATAAAGCCTCCTTTCACACCTACATTTCGTAGCACGATTTTTTAAATTATAACACCATTTTCAAAAAAGTCAACCCCTTTTCTTTGGGAAGTGGGCAATGTCTTCCTTAAGAATTGCCTAAAATCTCATTTTAGGAGAATCTCTTTAAATTTAAGAAGGCCTATAGCCTATAATAAATAGCTTTCTTAGATTCAAAAACTTTGAATAGAACCCTTGACAGAGTAATCCCATTTTATAAACTTTATGAGAAATAAAAGAGAGTTTTTCGTGAAATTCAATCTTAAAAAAGGAAAAGCAATAAAGTTGCTTAATTTTTTAGTCATTGGTGCTCAAAGAACTGGGAGTAACTGGATATATGAGCAATTAAAAAGCATCCAAAAATTCTTATGGGGAATCATCGGAAAGAAATTAGCTATTGTATCCCTATAAAGGAGAAAGATGGTATCTATCTTACTTCAATCACTATCGCTGCGTTTCAAGTTGGATGGTTAACTTTGTAAAGATATGTGGTATTAATAAATTGTTTTTTTGGGGTAGAAAAAGAAATTTCGAATTGCTTCCAATAAAAACCTATACATATCTAAAAGATTATTTTAGAGAAAGCATAAAACAGCTTACCAATCTCCTATGTAAGAACATTAATTACACTCTGGGGGATATAGGAGAAATGTCTTACCTTAGAAAGGAGTGAGCTTCCATGAAAGTTCCCTTACTCGACCTAAAACGGCGGTATATCTCAATAAAAGAAAAAATTGATAAAGCGATTGAGAGGGTTTTACAAACTCAACATTTTATCCTTGGAGAAGAGGTAAAACAGCTGGAAGAGAAATTTGCAAGATATTGTAACACAAAATATGCAATAGGAGTAGCTTCAGGAACTGATGCTCTTTTACTTAGCTTGAAAATTCTAGGGATTGGAAAGGGAGATTATGTAATAACCACACCCTTTACT
The DNA here is from genome assembly GCA_039804165.1 of candidate division WOR-3 bacterium. Lineage (NCBI taxonomy): Bacteria > Pseudomonadati > Caldifarciminota > Caldifarciminota bacterium. The sequence continues at coordinate 80,156 of JBDRZZ010000003.1, read as the reverse complement.
TTCTTCGCCACAGCGGGAGCAATCTATAATGCAGGAGCAACACCTATCTTCGTAGACATAGAACCTACTACATACAACATTGACCCAGATAAAATAAAGGAACTTTTAGACGGTGCTTCCTTCCACACACAACGGTTATCAATAAAAATTCCCAAAATAAAAGCAATAATTCCTGTCCATTTATATGGGCTTATGGCTGATATGAACTCAATTGTTAAAATTGCAAAAGATTTTAATCTTGAAATAATAGAAGATGCCTGCCAAGCTGTTGGAGCAGAGCACCTTGGGCAAAAAGCAGGCTCTATTGGCAAATTAGGTTGTTTTTCTTTCTTCCCTACAAAAAACTTAGGGGCTTATGGAGATGGTGGGATGATAACCACCAATGAAGAAAAAATCGCAAAAGGGTTAAGAAGCTTAAGAGTTCATGGATCTTCCTTAGATTATCATCATCCTCATGTAGGATACAACAGCAGATTAGACACTATCCAAGCAGCGATTCTTTTAGCAGAATTCCCCTATCTTAATAAATGGAATGAAAAAAGACTTGAAAATGCAAAATTTTATGCTAAGCTTTTAAAAGATATTGAAGAGATAGAACTTCCAAATTTTACAAAAGACAAAAAGCATACATTCCATCAGTATACAATCAGAGTAAAAAATGGAAAAAGAAATGATCTTGCAAGGTTTTTAGAGAAAAAAAATATTGGATGGAAGATATATTACCCACTCCCTCTTCACCTACAGGATTGTTTTTCTTATCTTGGTTATAGAAAAGGAGACTTGCCTATTTCTGAGAAAGCCGCCGAGGAAGTTCTCTCTTTACCTATTTTCCCAGAACTAAGAAAAGAAGAAATTGAATATGTGTGTAAAACTATAAAATCCTTCTTCACCAGATAAATTGGACCTCCTAGAAGAGAAAGGCATATTTAAAATAATATTTTTAATATGGCTATAAAACGAATTTTAATGATCGGACCTGTGGATTTTTCCATAGATAATGCCCCAAAGGTTCATTTTTATAATTTGGCTAAAGAATTCTCCAATCTTGGAGCAAATGTTCTTTCTATTGTTTATGGGCCAATAGACAAGAATCTTAGTGATTCAAAAATAAATTTTAAAATCCTTTCTTTACCTAACCCCTTAAAAGGAAGCCATTTTCTTAGATTTATTAAATATTTTAACTTTACCTTAATCTCTTTATGGCAGTCTTTTAAGTTCTCACCTTCCATAATATACCTTAGATTTTCCCCTCCCAGTTTCTTCTATTTATTATTTTTAAGATTATTAAAAATCTTTTATAATAAATTTAAAATAATTCTTGAATTAAATTCTTGGATCTCTGAAGAAAGAAAAGTTTTAGGAGAAAGTGAAAAAAAGATTAAACTAGTAGAGTTTATGCAAATAAAAAGTGCTTTTCTTTCCGACTTCCTCAGAGTTGTAAGCCCGGGAATTAAGGAAAAACTTATTAAATACAGAATTAACGAGAGAAAAATAGCCCTAATTGGAAATGGCACAGATATAAATCACTTTAAGCCAATTAACAAAAAAGAAGCAAAAAAAACTCTTGGTCTTGATCCTCATTTTTTATATGTAGGATTTATTGGTAATTTTGTAATCTGGCAAGGATTAGAATATCTCCTCCAGACAATCCCAAAGATTTTGGAAACAAATAAGAATGTTAGATTTATTCTTGTTGGAGATGGAATCTTAATGCCTAAAATTCGTAAAGAGGTTTCGAGGTTTAAAGAAGAACAAGTTGCTTTAACAGGAAATGTCCCTTATCAAAAAGCCAATCTATATATTAACGCTTTTGACATTGGAATCGCACCTTTTATAAAAGAAAGAAATGAAAATATAGGACTTTCTCCCTTAAAAATCAGAGATTATGCTGCCTGTGGGGTTCCAATTATAACAACAAAAATCAGAGGCTTAGAGATAGTAAAAGAGAAAAAAATAGGTATTTTAGTTCCTCCAAATGATGCAGAAGCTTTATTCAAAGCAATAAAAAAACTTGTCAATTCTTCAAGATTAAGAAAAGAGATGGGTAAAAGGGGAAGAAAATTAGCAGAAGAAATTTTCTCTTGGGAATATGTGGCAAGACAAATTTTAAACATAAATAGCAATACTCCATCTAAAAATTCTTATGAAAAAAGAGAACTTTGCTTTCAACGTTCTTATTAGGCTTGCAACAGGAATCTTATTAGATTTAAAATCCTTTATTTTACTTCCCTTGATTGCCAAAAATCTTGGCCCTAAGGAATATGGAATATGGACACAAGTTGTTGTGAGTTTAGGACTATTGGTGCCTATCTTAATGCTCAGATTAGATACTGCTTCCATCCGGTATCTCCCTTCTAAAAGAGAAGAAGTCTTTTCTCAGCACTTTTTTTCTATGTTATTTTTAATCTTATTTTCTCTAATAATTATTATCCTCCTTATGTTCTTTTTAAAAGAAAAAATTGCGATTTTCTTGTTTGGAGACGAAAAACAAATATTATATGTTAATCTGTTTTTGTCTTTGCTTTTTATACGTGTTTTATACACCTTTCTCCACAACTATTACAGAATTCTCAACCAAATATGCAAATATTCCATAATTGAAATTTTAGCTACCTTCTTTTCTCTCCTACTAGGGATAATTTTTGTTTTTTGGGGTGGAAAGTTAGAAAAAGTTATCCTTTCTTTTATCATCGTAGAAGGATTTGGCTCTTTCTTAATAATTTTTGATATTATAAATTCAAAGGGTTTCCCTTTAAAGTTATCTTTTAAAGAGATTCTCCCTTATCTTTATTACAGCCTCCCATTAATTCCAATCAGCATTTTATTTTGGATTGTTGAATACAGTGATCGTTATGTAATTATTCACTTCTTAGATATTTCCAAGGTGGGTGTTTACTCGGCCTCTTATTCTCTTGGAAAATTTGTTAATATTTTCCTCACCCCCATATCATTCGTTCTTTTCCCTACTATTTCAAAACTCTGGGAAGAAAAAGAAGAAAAAGAGGTCAAGGAATATCTTCAAGATTCTCTAAAATATTATTTAATATTAGCAATTCCTTCCTGTTTTTTAATTTTTTATTTTGCCCCTTATCTTTTAAGACTATTAGCAACAGAAGTATTTGTAACAAAAAGAACCTTAATCCTATTCATTTTGGGAGGATATCTCTTTGCGGGAATTTACCAAATTTATGTTTCCATAATCCTCTTAAAAGAAAAAACAAAATATTTGCCTTTTTCTTTTTTATTTGCCGCTCTTTTAAATCTTGGGCTTAATTTTCTACTTGTTCCAAAGATAGATATTATTGGAGCAGCTGTTGCAACATTTATATCTTACTTTTTTTTGGCAATTATAATTTTGACATTCTCTTATAAATTATTCAAGGTTACAATTGGGATAAAGTTTACTGGGAAGATAATAGGTTCTTCTTTAATAATGCTCCTAACATTAAGGTGGTTTTCTCCAAAAGGAGTTCTTGAAATTGTAAGTGTTGCATCTCTCGGTGGAGTAGTTTACTCTATTTTATTAATCTTATTTAGAGTTATCGGAAGAAAAGAGTTATATTTCTTAAAATCTATGCTAAAAAAGGATTCTTGAAATTTCAAAACTTGACAGAGAAATGAAAGTTTACATATTTTATAATACTTTTTGGAGGTTTAATGAAAATCGGAATAATTGGAGTGGGAAATTGGGGTAGTAATTTAGTTAGAAACTTTGTCAGGATCTTGGGAATAGAAAATGTGGCAATCTGTGATTCAGATAGAAACAAACTCTCAAAAATAACATCAGAATTTATAGGAATTAAAAGCTTTTTGCTTGCCAAAGAAATCATTTCTAAAGAAGAAATTGACTCAATAGCAATAGCAACTCCTACTGAAACCCACTACAAAATTGCAAAAGAAGCTCTTCTTAAAGGTAAAAATGTCTTGGTAGAAAAACCAATAGCCCTTCAGCTAGAAGAAGCCGAGGAACTAATAGAGATTGCAAAGAAAAAAGGTTTAATTTTAATGGTTGATCACCTCCTTATTTATCATCCTGCCATTTCAAGAATAAAAGAAATAATAAAAAATGGAGAGCTTGGGAAAATTTACTATTTATATAGTGAGCGCCTCAATTTAGGAGTAATTCGGTCTAAAGAAAATGTTCTCTGGAGCCTTGGCCCCCATGATATTTCTATCTTCCTATATCTCTTAGAAGATTTTCCATCTAAAATAGAGGCCTTTGGAAGCATATATCTTCAAGAAAAACAAAAAATTGAAGATACTGTTTTTCTTCATTTAAAATTTCCTTCTGGAGCTAATGCCCATTCTCATCTCAGCTGGCTTAATCCCAACAAAACAAGAAAGCTAACAATTGTGGGTAGTAAAAAAATGGTTGTCTTTGACGACATGGAACTAAGGAATAAATTGACAATTTTTGATAAAGGTATTGAATGGACAGAAAAAGGGGGCGTGGGTGTTAGGTATGGAGATATTTATATACCCAGTATTCCTTTATATGAGCCTCTTAACGCAGTTTGCGAAGATTTTATTGATTGTATAAAAAATAAAAAGAAACCAAAAAGCGATGGGGAGAGTGGCCTACGGGTTTTAAAAATCCTAAAAGAAGCTCAAAAATCTTTGGAGGAAAAAAGATAAATGGGGTATTTTGTCCATCAATCATCTTATATAGACGATAATGTTAAAATTGGGAATGGGACAAAGATCTGGCATTTTTCTCATATTCTTTCTAATGTCACTATTGGTGAAAATTGTACAATCGGGCAGAATGTTTGTATTGGACCAAATGTTAAAATTGGGAATAATGTGAAGATTCAAAATAATGTTTCTGTGTATGAAGGAGTAACTTTAGAAGACGATGTGTTCTGCGGCCCTTCAATGGTTTTTACCAATGTTAAAAACCCAAGAGCAGCTTATCCAAAAGAAAGAAAAGAATATCTAAAAACCATAGTAAAAAGGGGAGCTACTATAGGAGCTAATGCCACCATAATCTGTGGTATCACTTTAGGGGAATACTCTTTTGTTGGAGCAGGTTCTGTGGTTACAAAAGATGTTCCAGATTATGCTATAGTTTATGGAAATCCGGCAAAATTAAAAGGCTGGATTTGCGAGTGTGGCAACAAAATCATTTTCAACCAAAAAGAAACCTCTTGTTCTAAATGCAAAAAAAAATACAGAAAAATTAATGAAGAAAGAATCGAACAAATCTAAAGAAATTAGTAAAATTTTTATCTGTTCTTTACCAATATTTGCCACAGGTTTTTATAAGGGAGAAGAGAGCCCATGGGCTATTTATCTTTTGGGACTTTAGTCTTATCTACTTATATAAGAAAAAACAGCCAAAAAGTTCTTTTCTTTTACCCCTTAATTTATTTATAATCGCTTCTTTTCTTGCAAGTTTATTTTTCTCCCTCACTTCTCTATTTAATGGAAGCTTTCTTAGAATACTTGGCCTATTTTTTATTTCACTCCTTTTAATAAAACCAGATAAAAATTTATTACTTTTAAGCATATTTTTCTTCTCTTATGTTTCCCCCAAATTGAGTAAGTGGAACTTATAGATATGCCAACTTCTTTGTCTTCCCACTTACCTTAGGATTTCTATATAGCCTCCATATAAAAAACAAATTGATTAAATATCCCCTCTTCTTTCTCTTTTTTTCTTCTCTATCCTTACCGGGTCAAGAATTGTGCTCATTTTTATTCTCGTTTTCCCCTTCTTAATCTTTAAAAGAAAAATTTTCGCTTTGATTAGCCCTATTTTGATTGGAACAATTCTCATTCTACCTAACCCAGTAAGTAAAAGAGTAATTAAAAAGTTCATTCAGATTCTCTTCAACATCCAAACATTTGGAAATAAGCAATTAAAATTGGCTTGGATAGACCTATCACAGGCTGGGAACTAAGAAACTATAAAAAAAAAATTTCTTTTTAAATACAACTTTCCTGTTAATGGAGAATATAAAAAATACCAGAAATGGCCCATAATGAATTTCTCAATTATTTTGCGGAAGGAGGATTTCTTTTTCTTCTGTTATGTTTTTCTATTTATAACTTTCTTCTTTAATTATAAAAAACTTAAAAATACAGAACGCATTCCCATAGTTGCCATCCTCATTCACTCTTTATTCGATAATATTCTATATCTTCCTGTAATTTTTCTTATTTTTATAGCAATTCTTTTTACAATAGAAGAAGAAAAAGAATATCCTCTTAATCTATCCAATTTGGTTAAATCAAGCATATCTTTTCTAAGCCTTATTTATCTTTTACCTTTATCTTCTCACTTTCTTGGAGAAAAAGGAAGAGCCTATTTTAAAAACAAAAATTATGAGAAGTCTTATAAATGTTTTTCTTGGGCAGAATCCCTTTGAGGCTTACCACAAAATTCAATACCTCTTGGTTTAGTAAGCGAACAATTATACTATAAAACAAATTTGGTTAGTTTTCTTTTCTTTGCTTATAACTCATACTTAAAAGCAATGAGAAGCGATCCCATTGATTGGGAAACACCTTTCAAAATTTATGAATTTTTAAAAAGACACGAAAAGGTCATTTTCTTCAAAAATCCTGAAAAAATTCTTATTAAAGCGATAGAACTTAATCCGAAGAGTAAAAAATTATATGAAATTCTTATAAAAGAATACAAAAATAGAGGGATGGAAGAAAAAGCTAAAGAAATTGAAAATTTTATACAAAGGATCTTTAAAATAAACTCTTGACATTCTTTAAAAGATTCATACCTTATAGGAAAAAGAGGGTAGTTTGGGTATAATAAGCAGAGGCGATAAAGAATATTTAAAAGAAGTTGTCTCTTTAAATGATAATTTATCTCTAATCTCAAAATCCTACGAGGATTTAAAAGAAGATGTCAGAAATTCCTATAAGTTTTCTTTTGTAAGTGAAAGAGTAATGTATGGAACTTTTCTTAGAGAAGATAAAAGAAACTTTTGAAATAAATGAGTTTTAACAAGAAAAATCATTTCTCTACGGCAATTATAGGTAGTGGTCCAGCAGGACTTACTGCAGCAATTTATCTTGGTAGATCCAAAGTAGACACAATAGTATTTGAAAAATTCCTGCCAGGAGGTTATGTAGTTAATATTCATAATATAGAAAATTATCCGGGTTTTCCAGAAGGAATCTCCGGAATAGATTTGGGGAAATTATATCATCAACACGCGCAAAAATTTGGAGCTATAATTAAAAATGAGGAAGTTAAGAAAATAATTTTGGAAGAAAAACCCTTTATAATAGAAACTTCCATTTCCTCTTACACCTCTCTAACTTTGATATTATCGATGGGAACTTCTTTTAAAAAATTAGGTGTCCCCGGAGAAGAAGAGTTTATCCATAAAGGAATCTCTTTTTGTGCTACTTGTGATGCTCCTCTTTTTGAAGGGGAAAATGTTGTTGTAATAGGTGCGGGAAACTCTGGTCTTCAAGAATCTTTATACATCTCAAGATTTGCAAAACATATCACAATAATTGAAAAACTTGAATATCCAACTGGCGAAAAAATCCTTATAGATCGGGTTAAATATAATAAAAAAATAGAATTACTATTATCGCATTCAGTTATTAGATTTATAGGAGATGAAATGTTAAGCGGCGTTGAAGTCAAAGATTTAAAGAAAGGAAAGATAAAATTCCTTGAAGCAAAGGGTGCTTTCATTTATGTAGGAGAAGTCCCCAACAGCGAACTTGTAAAAGGCCTCTTAGAATTAGACGAGAACGGTTTTATTTTGACAGACCAATATATGAGAACATCCTTTCCTGGAGTTTTTGCTATTGGAAATGTCCGAACTACTCCCTTACGACAAATAGCAACTGCTATAGGAGATGGTGCTATAGGAGCTAAAGAAGTTTACAAATTTCTTGAAACACTCGAAGCAAAAAATGAATATTAAGGTCTATACTGCCTCTAACTGTCCTTATTGTATTAAATTAAAGAATTTTTTAAAAGAAAATGGGATTAAATTTAAAGAGATAAATATCTCTATATACCCTGAGGCTGTAAAAGAACTTAAAAATATAACAGGGCAAGTAGGAGTTCCTGTTCTTCTTTTTGGGAATCAAAAGATTGTGGGTTTTAATGAAGAACATCTTAGAAAAGTTTTAAATATAAAAAGGAGGAAATTTGAATAAATTTTTAATATTAATAATCATTCTTTGCTCTTTCCCTACCGTTTCTTGCAACTCGAGTAATTCTTCTACAAAAAAAGAAATAAAAACAAATCCAGAAAAAGGCAAAGAAACTTTAGCTCCAGACTTCACGCTTGAAGACTTAGAAGGGAATAAACACACTCTTTCTAAATACAAAGGTAAGGTAGTCATTATAAACTTTTGGGCAATTCACTGCCCTGCCTGCAGAAAAGAAATTCTATTTCTTAAAAATTTGTATAAAGAATATATAGAAGAAAAAAATGAAAATTTGGTAATATTAGGGATTGGGATTGGGAAAAAGAGCAACCTTAAATTTTTCAGTGATTTTATTAAAATAAACTATCCAATTTTAATCTGCGATATTGAAACTGCAAGAAAATATAGGGTTCAGGCAGTTCCGGTTACTATTATAATAAACAAAAAAGGTGAAATAATAAATACAAGAATGGGATTCAGTGAAAGTTTTGGAGAAAAAATAAAAATCATTGTAAAGGAATTATTAAAAGAAGAGGAGGAAAAAGAAAGTGAAAAATAAACATTTATTTGCCTTACTTCTTGGTTTAATTTTAGGAATAGGAATGTTATTTTATGGCGTCCTAATAAATCAATTTCTTGAAACAGGATTTATTGGTTCAGTTCTTTGCCTTTCTTGTATCGGAATTTACTAATGTTAAAAAAGATGTACAATAAATATATTCGGATAACTGTTGGGGTAAGTGCCTTTTTTACAGTTAATAACCATTTTTCTACTGATATTTATCAAGGTGTAGGTAAAAGATTCCTTTTCCCTGGGCTTAATTGTTACTCCTGCCCTCTTGCGAGGTTTTCCTGCCCTATTGGAACAATTCAAAGTTTTATTGTTATAAGGAACTTTCCTTTTTATGCAATAGGATTTTTAGCATTTTTAGGAATAACTTTAGGGAGAGTTGCTTGTGGATGGATCTGCCCCTTTGGTTTTCTTCAAGAATTTCTTTATAAAATAAAAACCTTTAAGATTCAAATACCCGAAAAATATAATTATTCAAAGTTTTTTGTTCTTTTCTTTCTCGTTATTTTATTGCCTCTTTTCACCTTCCAACCTTGGTTCTGTAAATTATGCCCTCAAGGAGGAATTGAGGCTGGAATACCTCTGGTTTTGTTAAATTCTTTTATAAGGCTCAGAGTAGGTTGGTTTTTCTATGTCAAGATTTCTATTGTTCTCGTTTTTATCTCTTATTCGGTTTTAATAAAAAGACCCTTCTGCCGGTTTTGTTGTCCTCTCGGAGCCATCTACGGGCTCTTCAATAAATTTACCTTTTTTAAGATTATGGTTGATGAAAAAAGGTGTACCGAATGCCTTGCCTGTCATAATATCTGCCCTATGGACATTGAAATCTTTAATGTTCCGGATTCTATAGATTGCATTAGATGTGGTTTGTGTATAAAAAAGTGTCCCACAGGAGCGTTATCATTTTCGTATGGATTTACTACCTTTAAAGAAAAGGAAGTAAGAGTTAACAATGGATAAACAATACGAATTGAAACATTCCGAATCAGAAAAATATCACCGGTGGGGTAGAAGCTCGACGGGATATAATATTTAGACTACTAATACAATTGAAGGTTAGTTCTGGGTCTAAAGTTCTTTATATTGGTTGTACTGGTGGACATTTAATAGCTTTTTAAGAGAAAAACTTTGAGAATATAGTGGGTTATAGATAGTAGCAAGGAAGGAATTGTAAAGTGCAGAAAAAATAGAATAAAAGATACCTTTGTAATAGATTGCGGTAATACTAACTTTAAAGACGAGAAATTTGATTTTCTGATCACTTCGAGGATATTGGAACATGTAGAAAAAGATAGTAAGTCACTAGGGGAATGGAATATAATATTAAAATAGAATGGAATTTTTATTGTATTCGGTCCTACCTTCAATTTTTTACGGAGTAAAACACGACGAAGTCAATCATCATTATAGAAAATATTCACGAAGTAAACTGGCAAAGGAATTGAAGGAACATAATTTCAAAGTTTTTAAAAAACCTCTTATTCTAATTTCAGTCTATTTATTTCTGTAAGTTTCTTCAGGACCGTATAAAATTTTATGCCAAAAAATGCAAAAGGTAAATGGCGACCAATTGTTTCAGTTACCCCTAAGATAAATAAAGCCTTAAAATATCCACTAAAATTAGAAAACTTATTGCTTGAGAAAGCATTAATATATCCCTACGGTTTAATTGCTTTTGCAGTTATGGAAAAAGTTAGACACGAGCAATGTCCCTCATACTTGACAAGCCAATGCTATTTTATAATATTAATTATAAAAATTTATAATAAGAATGAATAAGGAAATTTTATACAGTGTGGTTATTCCAATTTATAATGAAGAGGATAATATTCCTATCCTCTATGAAAAATTGGTTCAGGTTTTTGAAAAAATAGAGGGAAATTATGAAATTGTATTCGTTGACGATGGAAGTTCTGATTCTTCCTGGAGTCTGTTAAAAGAGTTGCACAGAAAAAATTCCTCTGTAAAAATTCTAAAATTCTCCCGGAACTTTGGGCATCAAACAGCAATCTCGGCAGGAATAGATTTTGCTCACGGCGATGCTGTTATAACAATGGATGGAGACCTTCAGGACCCTCCGGAACTTATACCCAGCTTGATAGAGAAATGGAAAGAGGGATACCAGGTAGTTTATGCGGTTAGAAAAGCACGAAAAGGGGAAAGTTTTTTTAAGAAAGGAGTCGCCTGGTTTTTCTATCGTATTCTAAAACTTCTTTCCGAGGTAGAAATTCCAATGGACGCTGGCGATTATAGACTTATGGATAAAAACATAGCAGAAAGATTAAAGAATTTAAAAGAACAATATCGTTTTATCAGAGGGCTTACCAGCTGGTTGGGGTTTAAACAGACAGGTGTAGAATTTATTAGAGAACCAAGATATAAAGGAGAAGTCAAATATTCATTCTGGAAACTTATAAAGCTTGCATTAGATGGAATAATTTCATTTTCTATCAAACCTCTTCAAGTTGCCAGTTTTGTAGGATTTATAGTCTCTATATTTTCTTTCTTATATGCGGTTTGGGCAATTATTTATAGATTTGCCCTCAAGGAAATAGTCCCAGGTTGGGCTTCCGCAATAGCAATCATACTATTTCTCGGTGGTATTCAACTCATAACTCTGGGTATAATAGGCGAGTATATCGGAAGAATTTATGGAGAGGTAAAAGATAGACCTCTGTATATTATTGAAGAAAAATACGAATAAAATTACAATCTGGATATGGAAGATAATTCAGAAAAAAGAGGAGAGAAATGTATTGAAGAATAAAAGGTATGATATTCTCATAATTTTTTCGTTTACTGTGTTGCTTTTCATATTTTTTTGGAAAATTATTACAAAAGAATCATTTTTCTGGTTTGATTTTATCCTTGTAGAATATCCCAGAAGAGCCTATATGGCTGAAATGCTTCTTTCGGGAAAGATCCCATTATGGCTACCATATATCTATGGGGGTTATCCTTTTATTGGTTCACAGCCCACTTTTTCCCTGTGTCCCTTTTTACTTTTTTTGTCATTGTTTCTCAAAAACAACCACATTTCCGCATATATTGTTGAATTATCTTTACTTTTCCAGATATGGTTTGGTGGTATTACGACCTATTTCTTATTGAAAGAATTAGGCATCTCTAAACTTTCCTCGTTATTCGGAGTAGTATTATTTTCTTTTAGTCTGCCAACAATTGTTCGAACACAACATACAGGAGAACTGACAGGGTTGATATGGCTCCCAATTATTTTTTATTCCCTATTAAAAACTTCTAAAGAAAGAAATTTGTTCTGGGCTTCGATTTCTGGTTTAGTTATAGGAATGTCTATTTTGGGGTCACATATCCAAGTATATTTTTACCTCTTAGGAGTGGTTAGTTCTTTCCTTTTATATAACACAATTACCTCAAAAGAAAGAAAAAAAGTATTAATTCTTGCTATAGTTCTTATTCTAGTGAGCTTATTTTTTGCTGCTCCAAGAATAATACCTGAATTAGAGTATGTAAGGTTGAGTTCAAGAACTCGGGAATTCGTAGCGGGTTATACTCCCTTTAAAATGATCCTAGCGCTTTTTACCCCTCATATATTTGGGAAGGGAACAGATGGTTACGATTACTGGGGTGGGTACGAGTCATTCTGGATGTTTGTTGAATATAGTTCTTATATTGGTGTTATTGGCTTGCTTTTACTTGCTTTCTCGTACAGGATTTTCAATAAGAAAAATATACGGTTTTTCTTTTATTTATTGGGTTTTGCTCTTATATTTATGTATGGAAAATACAATCCTTTCCAGAAATTAATTGCTATCTTTTTACCTGGTTTGAGATTCCATATAAGATTTATGCCATTCTTTGTTTTGGCGTCTACAATAATTACATCTTTCTCTCTTGATTCTCTGGCAGATAATCTAAAAGAAAAGAACTTTAAAAAAGTCGGAACTTTTGGATTAATAGGAACTGCTGTCATTATTGCTGGAGTAGCGGTATGGCATTCTACCAGCATTTATCCGTCAACAGGTTTAGGATTTTACAAACACAAAGTCATATTTCAAAGTTTACTTCTCTTCGGGGTATTTTTGCTTTTTTCATTCTCTCTTCTTTATATAAGGAGTAGAGAAAAAATATCTTCTCAATGGTTTAAAATTTGTGCTTCTATTATCCTCTTCTTTGACCTTTTTCTCATGGGCAGTTACTTCGCTGGGCAGAAAATGTCTCCTGAGGATTATTATTCTTCTAATCACCTTATTCGGTTTCTGCAACATGAAAGTAAGTTTGAAAAATTCAGAATAGACTCTCCAAGATTTGGTTACTTCTATTCAAATTCAAGGTCTTTATTGTTTCAATTGGAAGCACTTGATGGCCATGTGCCAAATAAGTTGGCCCGTTTTAGTAAATTTGAGCAGGCGTTCAAAGACCAAAAAGAAAAATATCTCGACTTATACAATGTAAAATATGAAGTAAGAGATACCACAATAGGCAGGAATAGGTTAATTTCCCTCTCGAAACGCGATTCTTATCTTCCCCGGGCTTGGATAGTTCACCAGGTAAAGAAACTGGCGGACTCTTTAATCATTCCCTATATGAAATCCAATGCCTTTAAGCCATTAGAAGAGATGGTAGTTCCTGAAGAAACAAAAATCGTTGGTTTTAATAAAGAGTTGAAAGATAAAGAAAAAGAGAACGTCAAGATAATCGAGTATGAAGCAGATAAGATAAAACTGGAGGTTGAACTTGTCTCGGACGGTTATCTTGTACTTTCAGAACACTATTACCCTGGTTGGGAAGCCTACATTAATGAAGAAAGAAGCGATATAATTTGCGCCAACTATCTCTTTCGTGCAGTTTCTGTCCCTAAAGGTAAACATAGAGTAAGTTTTCTTTTCAAACCGAGAAGTTTCTATCTGGGAGTTGCTCTTGCTTTTCTTTCTTTAATTTTTACTACCGTTGTTTTTATCCTTTCTCTAATCCATTATAAGAAGCATTAATTATTTAGGTTCTTAATAAAGTTAATACCTCAAATCTAGAAAGATAGAAGCCCTACCCCTAAAGTTGGAATGAACCGGGATGGGGAAAGAAGAATAGCTGAATACAAAAGTTTGCTTAATCTGGAAAATAACTAATCCTTCCATTACGAAAAACGGGAATGCCCAATAAAAGCCACTGGTTGAAGAAACTATAAGTCCAAAAGCCAGAATTATCATATCCACAAAACACATATGCAAAGGTAAGCGAATTGGGAATATATTTAAAGCCTCAATGAAAGTGGAAAAAATGCTTTTATTCTTCCTTTTGTTTTTTCTACAATTTTAAAAAAATCTCCTTTTTGTATACCTAAAAAGAGAAAGAAAAGTCCTAAATTTATAATAGAGATTTATAATAGAGATTGCAAATTCTATTCTTTAAACCAATGTGGGACAGGAGAAATAGTTACAACAATTGCGATGAAAAAAAGAGAGAATAAAAACATCCATAACCCTTTCAACAATAACTATCATAAAAGCAGAAATCCTGCTGAATTTCTCCCGTGAACCAATTAGATATACACGAATTACTTATCCAATTCTTGCAGGGAAGATATAGTTTAACATAAAACCTATCATTGTAGCATGGAATCTCAGAATTAATGATAGTTTTTTTATCGGGTTGAAAAGGATTTTCCATCTTATTGCTCGTAAGAAAAACGCAAACAAAGTAAGTAAAACAGTTAAAAAGAAGTACGATAACTTCGCATTTAACAATGTTTGCCTGTTTTCTTTTATATCTATTTTTTAAAGCAAGAAATAAAAAAATAATTGGAATCAAAAAAACTTAAGATTAAACCCACTCTTTTTTTCATCTAAAGTAAATCTCTAACTATTTTTACCCCATTTGAACTACCTAAAATTGAAGCACCTTCTTTTATTAATTCAATCGCGGTTTTTATATCTCTTATTCCCCCACTAGCCTTTATTGGAAGTGTTGTATTTTCCTTTATCTTTTTAACTTGAAAAATCGTAACAGGCCCTTTTGTCCCTGTTCCTGTTTTAATAAAGTCTGCTCCTGAGGCCTCTACAATTTTAACAACATCCTTAATTTCATCTTCTGTTAAAATAGGAGCTTCAATTATAACTTTAAGTTTACCATCAGGATGAATAATCTCCGCAATTTCTCTTAAGTCCCTTTCAACTTCCTTATATTTTTTGCTTTTAAAAAGAGGTATTTGCAGGACAAAATCTACTTCATCTCCTCCGCTTTTCATAATCACCTCAGCTTCTTTTTTCCTTGCCTCGCTTAAAGAAGACCCTAAAGGGAAATCCCCAACCGAGATTACTTTAACTGGTGTATTTTTTAAAATTTTTGAAACAAATGGAACCCATACAGGATTTACACAAACACCTCTGAAATTGTATTCTATCGACTCTTTACACAACTTCTCAATATCTATTTCCTGAGCATCAACTTTTAGGTTTGTGTGATCAATCAATTTAGGAGTTAAGATATTAGACTTAGGATTTAAAAACATAATTTTTCATTATTTAACTATTCCCCTTTTAGATTCATTAATAAATTTTATAATATGCTCTATGTCTTTATTTCCTTCAAATTCTTCCCTAATTTTCTCTATAGCATGTTTTGTATTAAGCCCTGAACGGAATAAAATTCTAAAAGCTTCTTTTATAGGGGCTATTCGTTCAGCACTAAATCCGTTTCTTCTTAAGCCAGTGAAATTAGGAGAAATGACCCTCAAAGGATATCCGGCAGCAAGAGCAAAAGGAACAAGGTCTTGTGTGATTCTTAAACCTCCTCCTATCAAAGAATAAGCTCCGATTCTCACCCATTGATGAACCGGCACAAAAGCTGAAATATAAGCGAAATCTTCAACTTCTACATAACCTCCAAGAGTAGCCCCATTTACAAGTAGAACATTATTCCCAACCTTACAATTGTGAGCTATATGAGAATAAGCCATAATATAGTTATTATCTCCAACCCTCGTTTCTGTCCCTTCTCCAACTGGTAAATGAATCGTCACAAATTCCCTTATTATGTTGAAATTTCCAATAATCACTTTTCCTAATTTCTCTGGATGACTTTTATCCTGAGGAGTATCACCTATAACAGCATAAGGATGTATTTCATTACCATCTCCAATTTTAACACCACTTTTTATAATAACTCCCCTCCCGATTTTTGTTCCTTTACCTATTGTAACATCTTTCTCTATTAAACACCCAGGCTCAATTTTAACACCCTCTTCAATATTTGCCTCTGGGTGAATATCCGCCTTCATTGTTCTTCCTTCCTTTCTACAATAGCTGCAGAGAAAGAGCCTTCTGCGACTTTTTCTTTTCCAACAAAAGATTCTCCTTCTAACTTGCAAAAATTAGTTCTAAAAGCTGTGAGTTTAACTCTATGTTCTAAAACATCCCCAGGACGAACAGGTTTTCTGAATTTCGCTTTTTCAATAGATGCAAAATATACATTTGCTTTTTTAGGATCCGAAAGCTTATTTAAAAGCAAAAATCCACCTGCTTGAACCATAGACTCAACAATGAGGACTGCTGGCATTATCGGGTCCATAGGGAAATGTCCTCTAAAAAAGGGTTCATTGTAAGTAACATTTTTTATTCCAATGACCTCATTTTCTCCCACAATTTCTACTTTATCAATCAAGAGAAAAGGATATCGATGAGGCATAATTTCAAGTATTTTTTCAATACTAAAGACCATTTTTGCTCCTTTCTATTTCTTTAAGTAATTGAAAATGTAATAAATGACCTCCTCTAAAAACAAAATAATAACCAATAGGGATAGGGTTAAGTAGATAAAGTTCACCCATTAAATCAAGAATCTTATGCCTAACTGCTTCATCTTTAAAACGAGGTTTATTTAATAAACCACTTTCTGTATAAATAAGGGTATTTTTCTCTGAAGCTCCTAATGCAAATCCTCTCTTATTTAATTCTTCTTTCCAAGAAAGAAATCCATAGGTTCTGGATCTTCCTATATTCTTTTTAAAATCAGTTTTCCCATCAAAAATATATTCTTGATAAAAAAGCAAAGGATGATTATAAGAAATAATATAATGGACTTTAAGTTTCTTTGCAGGAAGACAAAAAGCAAAGGAACCTTTATTTTCTACAAAAATTTTTTTATTAATAAATCTTTTCCTCTTTTCTTTCTTTAGCTCCTTTAACCCAACTTTCTCAATCGCAGAAATAAAAGGATAAGCGCTTCCATCAAAAGCAGGTATTTCTTCCCCTTCTATTTCTACTCTAACATGATCAACCCCACAAGCATAAAGAGCACTCATAAGATGTTCTACACCTCTTACACTTACACCATTTTTTGAAAGAACAATTTCTCTTTCTTGAGATTTTACTAAGGAAAAAATTGCAGGAATTTCTTCCTGGTCTTTAACAAAAATAATTCCTCCTTCCTCTTTAGGATAAAGGGTTATTTTTGCCTTATTCCCTGAATGAATGCCCCTTCCAGAAAGGATAATCTTCTCTTTTATTGTTCTTTCCTTCATTTCACAAAACTCTTAATTCTTTCTATTAAGCTATTTTTATCCATCCCAATTGATTCTAAAAGTTTTTCTTCTTCTCCATGTTCTACAAAATAGTCAGGAATACCTATTCTTAAAACTTCTTTTTTCATTGATTCCCTATTAAGAAGTTCTAAGATAGCACTCCCAAAACCTCCTACAACAGAATTCTCTTCCACTGTTATAATTTTCTTACTCTTTTCCGCAAGTTCTAAAATCTTTTCCTCATCCAAAGGCTTCACAAATCTAGCATCCACTACAGTTGGATTAATGTTAGAGATTTTCTCAGTTACCTTAAGAATTGAATATATAATTGGACCTATTGTTAAAATAAGAACATCCTTTCCTTT
This sequence comes from candidate division WOR-3 bacterium, assembly GCA_039804165.1. Lineage (NCBI taxonomy): Bacteria > Pseudomonadati > Caldifarciminota > Caldifarciminota bacterium. The sequence goes on along the minus strand of JBDRZZ010000003.1, from coordinate 62,584 downwards.
ACGAAGAATTTCTGCTTCTGGAATTGAAATAGGGAGAAGCTCATAAGGTTCCTTTACCCCTATAGACTTTCCTTTGGGGTAACGAATTGCTGTAGGACACTCTTTGTTAAGAAGAGCTGTTTTTAACATCCTCTTTAACTCAACCTCATCTCTTGGAGCCATTATCACAATGTTTGGTATCATCCTAAGATAGGAAAGATCAAAAACTCCATGGTGTGTAGCCCCATCTCCAGGAGAAAAACCACCTCTATCTATACAAAAAATTACTGGCAATCGTTGTAATGCAACATCATGAAGAATCTGATCAAAGGCTCTTTGAAGAAAAGTAGAATATATTGCACAAACAGGCCTCAAACCTTCACAAGCAAGACCTGCAGCAAAAGTGACTGCGTGTTGTTCGGCAATACCAACATCAAAAAATCTTTCCGGGAATTTCTCTTTAAAAAGTGAAAGACCTGTTCCCTCAGCCATAGCTGCTGTTATTGCGATTATATCTTTATTCTTTTCGGCTTCCTCAACTATTGCTTCTCCAAAAACTTCTGAATAATCTTTTGGCCCCTTTCTCTTTATAATTTTCCCTGTTCTTTTATCAAAAGGCCCTACTCCGTGAAAAAGAGATGGATTTTCTTGAGCAGGTTTGTAACCTCTCCCTTTTTCTGTAATAATATGAAGAAGCTTTGCTTTCTTTATCTTCTTTAGCTTAGAAAGAATTGTAATTAGTTCTTTTATATTATGGCCATCAATAGGCCCATAATAGGAAAGACCTAATTCCTCAAAAATTACATTTGGGACAATTAAATTTTTAAGTCCTATACTTAATTTTTCAGCAGCCCTAGTTGCCCTTTCGCTTAAACCTGGAGGAAGCTTTTCAAGGAGACTCCAAGCATCTTCCATTATCTTATTATAAATCTCTGCAGACTGCAAACGGGTCAAGTATTCTCTTAACCCCCCTACATTCTTAGCTATAGACATTTCGTTGTCATTCAAAATCACTATCATATCTCTTTTTAAATATCCAATTTGATTTAGCCCTTCTAAAGCAATCCCTCCTGTTAAAGCACCATCTCCAATAACAGCAACAACCTGGTAATTTTCTCCTTTCTTATCCCTTGCAATTGCAAACCCAAGAGCTGCGGACAAAGAAGTGCTTGCATGCCCAGCTCCAAAAGCGTCATAAACTGACTCATCTCTTCTTAAAAAACCACTAAGCCCTCCAAATTTCCTAAGAGTGTCAAAAGCTTCTCTCCTACCTGTTAATAACTTATAACCATAAGCTTGGTGGGATACATCCCAAATTATTTTATCTTTTGGTGGATCAAAAACCTTAAGGAGTGCAATCGTAAGCTCCACAACACCCAAATTTGGTGCAAGATGCCCCCCATTTTTAGAGACTACTTCTATTATCTTCTCTCTCATTTCAGAAGCTAGAATCTTTAATTCTTTTATTGATAAATTCTTTAAATCCTCTGGAGAATTAACCTTCTCAAGTAACATTATATACCTGCAAAAGCAAAAGCAAAGAAAAATCCCAAAATCACTCCCATTATTACTTCTAAGGGTGTATGCCCTATTCTGTGTGTAGCTTCTCTCCCCAATTCTTCTTTTAAACTTATTTCAATCAACTTATTTATTAACTCTCTATGTTTACCTATTACACCTCTTACAACATATGCCTCTCCTATTATGAACGAAGAAAGAAAAAAAGAGATTATAAAAAGAGGAGAGTTTACTCCATAATATATTGCAATTAAAGTACTTAAAGTTATGGTAGAGGCAGAGTGAGCGCTCGGCATTCCTCCAAGTTCTAAAAAACTTTTTAGATTAATATCAAACTTCTTCCCCATAATCCAGTGGTTAAAAATTTTCACTCCTTGACAAATTAGGCCACTAAGATAAGGGAGAAAAAAAAGGCGTAAAAGACGATTATAATCCATCTTAACTTTTCCTTTCAAGCAAAAAATTCAATATCTCTCTAAATGTTTCGTCTTCTTCTTTAATAACATTTAAACTCTTTAAAGCAAGTTCGCTATATCTTTTTGCTATCTTTTTCGAAAATTCAACTCCATAAATAGAAGGATAAGTAATCTTATTCTTATCCTTCCCAACCTCTTTTCCCAATTCTTCTTTCTTCCCTTCTACATCTAAAACATCATCCATTATTTGAAAGGCCATACCCATTAAAAGCCCACCCTTTCTTGCTCCCAGAATTTTCTCTTCATCTGCTTCTGCAAGAATCGCTCCAATTTCACATACCGCAGAAAAGAAAGAGGCTGTCTTATGAGAGTGAATATACCTCAACAATTTTGGATTTTTATTAGCAGAATCTGATAAAATATCTTCCACTTGCCCCCCTATAATACCTTTATTCCCAATAGCTTTAGTAAGAACCTTAAGAATTTCCTCTTTTAAGTTTGGCTTTATATCACTATGAGATATTATATAAAAAGCATGAGAGAAAAGAGCATCTCCTGCGAGAATCGCAATATCTTCTCCGAATTTCTTGTGAGAGCTGAGTTGCCCTCTTCTATAATCATCATTATCCATAGAAGGAAGGTCATCATGAATTAAGGAATATGAATGGATAAATTCAATAGCGGAAGAAACCGGCATAATTTCCTCAATATTCTTCCCTCCTGCAAGAGAATATGTAGTAATCATAAGAATAGACCTTATCCTCTTTCCCCCTGCAAGAACAGTATATCTCATAGCCTTACTTAAAATAGAAGGGGGATCCTCTTCTTTTGGAAGATGTTCCTCTATCTTACGATCAACTTTCTCTTTCCAACTCTTCAGATAATTCTCTATATTCATCAGTTTTAAATTTGCCTTCACTATCTTTTATTAATCTCTCTATTTTAATTTCCGCTTGAGCAAGATAGTCCTTTAGCTCTCCCAAAAGTTTTGTCCCTTCTTCAAAAAGAGATATTGATTCTTCAAGAGGAACTTCTCCTCCTTCAAGTTTTTTTACAATCTCCTCAAGTCGATTTAAAGACTCTTCAAACTTCATAATTTTCAATAAATAAACCTATAACATTTATAATGAAGTGTCAAGGGGTATAACTTCACCGAAGTCTTATTTCTGTATCCAGTAAAATATTTCAATAAAAAAACCTGTCAAGCCATTTATTGCTTAAGCCAAAATCCAAATCTTATTGACAGAAATAGGAAATATATTATATTTTTCCTCGTGCCAATCTTGAAAGAAAAATATTTTACTATAGAAAACATCAAAAAGAAATCAACCGAAATGTTTGAAAAGATAAAAAATTTAAAAGCCCATACTAAAATAAAACTTATACCACACCATTCAGCTCTCCTAATTATAGATATGCAGGAATATTTTCTCAATCCAGCTTCTTTTGCCTATATTCCAGCCAGTGATGCAATCCTACCTGGAGTGAAAAAAATTATATCTCTTTATTCCCAAAAAGGATTCCCTATAATCTTTACTCTTCACTCAAACACAAAAAGAGACGCGGGATTACTTACTAAATGGTGGTCAGATTTAATCTGGGAAGGGTCCTCTCTAAGTAGAATATATAAAGATTTATTGTGCCCAGAGGGAATCATTGTAAAAAAGAACCAATATGATGCCTTTTATAATACGGAATTAGAAAAAATTTTGAAAGAGAAAAGAGTATATCAGCTCGTCATCGTTGGGGTTTTGACCAATATCTGCTGTGAGACAACTGCAAGGAGTGCATTCGTTAGAGGCTTTGAAGTTTTCTTCACAATTGATGGAACAGCCACTTACAATGAGGATTTCCATCTTGCAACTCTTAAAAATCTCTCCTATGGTTTTGCAGTTCCGGTTCTCCTTGAAGAAATTTCTTCTTTACTTGGGTATGAAAGTTGAAGATGTAATAATAATTGGTGGGGGACCTTCTGGGATCGCTTGTGGAGTTCAATTAGCAAGATGTGGAATAAAACCAGTTATCTTAGAAAAAGGAAAACTTGGTGGGTTACTAGTAAACGCGAATTATATTGAGAATTATCCCGGATTTCCTAAAGGTATTTCTGGAAATAAATTTGCAGAGCTCTTGAAAGACCAGATTAAAAAATATAAAATTAAGGTTATATTTGAGGAAGTATTTGATTTAATCTTGGAAGGTGAATTTTTTAAAATTACTACAAAAAAACACTCTTTTCATTCAAAATTCTTGGTAATAGCCTCAGGAACAAAACCAAAGGAGTTTAAAGACTGCCCTATCCCTCCAGAATTAAAAGATAAAATTTTCTACGAGGTATCTCCTATCCGTTCAGTGAGAAACAAAAAAGTTGTAATTGTTGGGGCTGGCGATGTAGCTTTTGATTATGCCCTTAGCTTAAAAACCTACAATGAAGTTTTAATTTTGAATAGAAAAGAAAAAGAAAAATGCCTTCCTACTCTTTTTAAAAAAATCCAAAAATCAAAAAGAATAAATTATAAAAAAAACATTAAAATTAAAAAAATTATTCCTTCTTCTAATCATCTTATTAAACTTGAGTGCAAGAGTAAAGAGGGGAAAATAAATATTGAAGCAAACTATCTTTTATTTGCAATTGGGAGAAAACCTTGCCTTGATTTTTTGAAAGAAAAGATAGAAAATAATAAAATATATCTTGTGGGAGATGTGAGAAATGGTCCATTTAGACAGATAGGGATAGCAATAGGAGATGGGATAAAAACAGCAATGAAAATATTTAGAAAAATACAAGGAGAAGAAAAATGAAAGTTTTGGCAAAAACAGGGAAAGAAGAAATTGCAATTGTGTATATTGGTATGGTGAGAGAAGGTTCTTTTGTAGAATTTGTTGAATCCCTTCAACCACCTCTTTCACGAAAGGAAAAATGGGTTTTGATTGTCTCATCTCTTTTGGGGTGCCCTTGTGGTTGTGTTTTCTGCGATGGAGGTTTTGACTATAAAGGCAAACTTACTAAAGATGAAATTTTTTCCCAAATAGATTTTCTTGTGGAAAAAAGATTCCCAGATAGGAATATAGAGGCGAAAAAATTCAAGGTTCAGTTTGCAAGAGTTGGCGAACCTGCTCTTAATCCAGCTGTAATCGAAGTCCTAAAAGAACTTCCTTCTCGTTATAACGCTCCTGGACTCATACCTTGTATTTCAACAATTGCGCCTTCCAACTCTGGTGGCTTTTTCGAAAAACTTTTAGATCTAAGAAAAAGTGTTTACCGAGGAAAGGACTTTCAGCTTCAATTTTCAATTCACACCACTAATAAGAAATTGAGAGATAAATTGATACCTTTCCCCAAATGGGATTTTGAAAAGATAGCAGAATATGGAGAAATTTTTTATGAGGAGGGAAGAAGAAAAATCACTCTAAATTTCGCTCTAGCTTCTTGTGCTTCAATTGAACCTTCAATCCTTTTAAAGTATTTTGATCCAAGGAAATTTCTACTTAAAATTACACCAGTAAATCCAACTTATAAAGCGGTAAAGAACAAAATTTTCTCCTTTATGGACAAAGCAAAAGAGTTGATCCACAAACTTCAAAAAGGAGGTTACGAAGTGATAGAAAGCATTGGAGAACTTGAAGAAAATAAGATAGGAAGCAACTGTGGTCAATACATCCAGACACACCTTAGAGAAAAAGAAAAATTCCAAAATTGTTATACTTATCTTTTAACTCCAAACGAGGTCTCTTTTTAGGTTTTTTAGAATATTTAATTCTATCAGTCCTTGACAAAAAAGATTGATATTTTATCATAAAATTATGAAAATAATTTTAGCTTCATCCTCTCCAAGAAGGAGAGAAATTTTCACGCAGATTGGATTAAAAGGAGAGTTTGTTTCTCCTAAGGTAGAAGAAGTAATATTAAATTCTCCTTTAGAAACTGCTGTTTATAATGCAGTTAGAAAAGCCAAATGGGCTTATCAAAATAGAAAATCGAGAAAAGAAGAAGTCATCTTAGGATTTGATACTATTGTATTTATTGAAGGAAAAATCATGGGGAAACCCAAGGATAAAATAGAAGCGAGAAAAATGTTAAAAACTCTCTCCGGAACCTGGCACGAAGTCTATACTGGGGTTGCCGCTTTAAAAGGAGAAACAATTTTAGAGGATTACGAAGTGACAAGGGTAAAATTCCATAAACTGAACGACTTTCAGATTTCTTATTATCTTAGAAAAAATACAAACTTTGAAAAAGCAGGTTCTTATGGAATTGAAGAAGAAAATCTATCTTTCATAGATGTAATAGAAGGTAGTTTTTCAAACGTTGTAGGATTCCCAATAGAAGTTAGCTTAAATCTCTTAAGAGAAATTGAAGTTTTTATATAAAATAAGGGAGAAAAATTTATGAAATGGGCTAACACTATCAAGTGGTGCAAAGACCATGTAGAGTTAATCGACCAAAGAAAAATACCGCTAAAAGAAGAATATTTAAAGATTAGAACAGCCGAAGAAATGTATAAAGCGATTAAGGAAATGATAATAAGAGGAGCTCCTGCTATTGGAGTGGCTGCTGCGTATGGAATTGCTCTTGCCGCTTTAAAGACAAAAAATAAAGAAACACTTCAGAAAAAGATTGCTCTTATAGAGAGTGCAAGACCCACAGCCTATAACCTTTTTTACGCTGTAAAAAGGATGAAAGATCTCCTCGAAAAAAGCGAAAGAATAGAAGCTTCCTCTTTTGTTAAGGAGGCAATTGCAATTCACGAGGAAGATAAAAAACTAACAGAACTATTGGGAGAAAATGGAGCTCCGTTAATAGAAGACAAAGCCTTATATATGACAATTTGTAATGCTGGAGCTCTTGCTACAGGAGGAATTGGAACCGCTCTCGCTGTATTTTATAAGGCAAAAGAGCAAGGAAAGAAATTCACCGTTTTTGTTCCAGAAACAAGACCTTATCTTCAAGGAGCAAGACTCACTGCCTGGGAACTTCAAAAAAACGGAATTGAGGTTATTCTCATTGTAGATGGAGCAATTGGACATATATTAAAAACAGAAAATATTAAAGGGGTATTTGTGGGAGCCGATAGAATTGCAAAAAACGGAGATGTTGCAAATAAAATAGGCACCTATTCTCTGGCTATATCTGCGAAAGAAAACAATGTTCCTTTTTATGTTGTAGCTCCAAAAACCACCTTTGACATAGATCTTGTAACTGGAGAAAGAATTCCCATAGAAGAAAGGCCAGAAAAAGAAGTAACAGAAATTATGGGCTTAAGAGTGGCTCCTCATAACATAAAAGTTAGAAACCCAGCTTTTGATGTTACACCCGGAAAACTAATAAGTGGGATCGTTACAGATAAAGGAATCATTCCCCCTCCATTTAAAAAGAATATTAAAAGGATTTTATGCTGATTATATTTTTGCTTTTTGTAGAAGAAGATACCTTCTCCCCCATTCTTCCAAAACCCGAAATTAAACCAAAAATTGATTGGTTTAGAGAAATTGAACAAATATGGGTTAATATGGGCATAGATAGAGACTTGGATTATTATATTGGAAATTTTAAATATAGGGATTTAATCTTCGAGATTCAAAAAGAACGAGATTTTGCCCCCCATTATTCTATTGAAGCCTTTATTAAAACTCTCTCATTTACATTCAAAAGCAATTATATAGAATGGAATAAGATAAGAAGCTCAAAAACCAATGGATGGAAATGGTTTGGAGATGATAGAAGTTTTCTCCTTTTATGGTTAGAGAATATGAGCTTTCAAGACTCCACTTCTACAGATGGAGGTTTTAGATTTTACCAAGTAACAGGACCTTTTTACTTAGGAGGTTGGGTTTCTTACAGAGAGCGTATAGATTATGGTGTATCTTTACAATTCGGTTTTTTAAGAGGAGAGTTAGGAAAGGAAACAATGTGTATAAATTTTGTAACGGAATATGGAGAAATTAAAGGCGGTAAATTTAGAGAACGTTTCCCTATGGTATACTTCCCTTTAGAAGGATTTCTCACCCATGTTAAAAGTTTCTATGGAGTAGAAATAAATATGCTTGACCTTAAGATTATAGGAGGAAGAAAATATTCTTATGTAGATTCTTATATAGAAGAAGAGAAAACTTTAAAATGGAAAGAAGGAGAATCCTATTTTGCAAATATAGAATTCAATAGAGAAGACCTTGGAATTAAATGTTTCTACCAGAATAAAGGTTACTTTACGGGTTTCGGAGAGCTTTATGCTACCACTAATTTATGGCTTTTAGGCTCTCAATTCTCCTTAACAGGTTATCTAACCCCAAAAAAATACATTAGGGGAGGAATCTCTTTGTGGCTCAGGGCTAAATTTTCTCCTTTTATTTCTATTAAAAATTTATCATGGGCAAAAGAAGTTCCTTTCCAAGATCCTATATGCTATATTGGGATAAGATATGTTAACCACCTCTGAAAGAAGAGTCTTAATCTTCTTCATTTCTGTGCTTCTTCTCGGAAGCTTAGGAAAGTTCCTATACCCTGTTAGAGAAAAGGAGTGTGTGTATAATCCTTTCCCTATAAATATTAATACTGCAACAGAAGAAGAATTGACTTTACTCCCTTTTGTAGGAAAAGTATTAGCGAAAAGGATTGTAGAATACAGAGAGAAAAATGGAGGGTTTAAAACAAAAGAAGAAATTATGAAAGTTAAAGGATTTGGAGAAGTCAAGTTTCAAAAAATAAAAGATAAAATTTGTGTAGAGAAAGAAATCTCAAAATATCACTCAGATAGGAGGTAGAAATGGAAATAAAAATAGTAGATATTGAGACACCTGAGAATACAAACGTGATAATAGGGCAGGCTCATTTTATAAAAACTGTAGAAGATATTCATGAAGCTCTTGTATCAGCTTTCCCTATGATTAAATTTGGACTTGCTTTCTCAGAAGCTTCAGGGCCAAGACTAATTAGGCATACGGGAACAGATGAAGTTTTAGAAAACGCTGCAATAAGAAATGCTACAGCAATTGGAGCTGGACATTCTTTTGTCTTAATCTTAGGTAATGCTTTCCCTATAAATATAATGAAAGCTCTTAAATCTGTAGACGAAGTTCTTTCCATCTATGCAGCAACAGCTAACCCTCTTAAAGTTGTTGTTTGCGAGGAAGGAACACAAAGAGGAATTCTTGGAGTCCTTGACGGAGAAAAACCCCTTGGGATTGAGGGAAAAGAAGAGATAGAAGAAAGAAAAAAGTTATTAAGAAAGATTGGTTACAAACTCTAAAGAAGGAGAAAATATGAGAAAAGAAAAAGGTGTCGATATCCTTGGAATATTATATAATATTCTTCACGAGAGAAAACAGGTTGAAGATTATGGAGTTTATCTCACTGTCGGGAAAGTCTTCCGTTTTCGCAGCAAAGGAATGGTAGACTTTGGAGGAAGCGAATATAAGGAAAGTGAATTGGAGGAGATTAAACCTGTTAAAAGAAAAGAAGAAGATAAATATGGATGGTGGGATCTTCCAAAAGGAGAATATTTAATTGAATTTAATGAAGAAATAAAAGAAATCTTACCTGATGCGGAATTAGTTCTAATTCAACCTTCAGAGAGAATCATAATGAGTGGTGCCTTCCACTCAATGATGATAATTGAAAAGACAGGACCAATAAGAGTTACTCTTTACGTTGGAGAGAACGGAATAGAAATAAAGGAAAATGCAAGAATTAGCGAACTTATAGTCTTAGAGTAATAATGAAGAAAAAAATATTGTTTCTATGCACTCATAATTCAGCGCGTTCCCAAATAGCAGAAGGGCTTTTAAGGAATTTGTGTGGTGAAAAATACGAAGTTTTTAGTGCAGGAACCTCTCCTACAATAGTCAGTCCAGAAGCAATAGAAGTAATGAAGGAGATAGGAATTGATATCTCTACCCATTATTCTAAAGATATCAAGAATTTTATCGGGGAAGATTTTGAATATGTGATAACTTTATGTGGTGGAAATTCTAAGAATTGTCCCTTCTTCCCTACAAAGGGAATTTCCTTTCATAAAGAGTTCGAAGACCCTCTTTCTTTTCCCCCTGGTGAGGAAAGAATGAAAAAATTTAGAGAAGTGAGAGATAAAATAAAAGAATGGATAGAAGAATTTTTTTGCAAGGAAGAGAAAGAAAAGCTTTAATTATAATTGATATTCAGAATGACTTTTGCCCCGGCGGGGCCTTAGCGGTTCCAGAAGGAGATAAAATAATACCTAAAATAAATGAGTTAAGCAAAAGGTTTAAAAGAGTGATAGCCACTCAAGATTGGCATCCAAAAAATCACATTTCCTTCGCCTATAATCATCCAGGGAAAAAAGAATATGAAGTTATTAATTATAAAGGTATCTCTCAAGTTCTTTGGCCTATTCATTGTGTTTCTGGGACAAAAGGGGCAGAATTCCATCCGGACCTTATAACAACTAATTTTAATTTAATCATAAGAAAAGGGAATAATCCAAAAATTGATTCATATTCTGCCTTTAGAGAAAATGATAAAAAAACCATAACAGGTCTTGAAGGTTATTTAAGAGCTATCAATATAGAAGAAGTTTACCTATGTGGTCTTGCTCTTGATTACTGTGTCTTCTACTCTGCAATGGACGCAAAAGAGCTTGGTTTTACAACATACGTAATAATTGATGCTACAAAAGGAATTAATTCTCCCTTAGGAAATGTAAAAAAATGTCTAAATATAATGAAAGAAAAAGGAATAAAAATAATTGAATCAAAGAACTTAGGAGGTAAAAATGCTACCCATTGAAATAAAGCCAGGAATATATTGGATAGGTGTGGAAGACAGAACCACAGATCTTTTTGAAGGGCTCTGGCCAATAAAACGTGAAGGAGTATCTTATAACAGTTATTTAATAAAAGACGATAAGAAAGTTATAATAGATCTAACAAAATCATTAAAAGAAGAAGAATTTTTTAGTAACATTGAAAGAATTGTGGATCTGAGAGAAATTGATTATATAGTAATAAATCATCTTGAACCAGACCACACTGGAAGCATAAATTTACTGAGACGAATCTCTCCTAAGAGTGTAATTTTAGGTTCCGAAAAGACAAAAGAAATGCTAAAAGATTTTTACGGGATAATGGATAAAGTAGAATTAGTGAAAGAAGGAGATGAAATTCCTTTAGGGGGGAAAACTCTAAAATTTTTTTCTACCCCTATGATCCATTGGCCAGAAACAATTATGACTTATGAAATATCTACTAAGATTCTCTTCTCTTGTGATGCTTTTGGAAGTTATGGAACTCTTAACGGAAGCATTTTCGACGATGAATGTGAAGATTTAAGTTTTTATAAAGAAGAAGCTATTAGATATTATGCAAATATTGTAGCTAAATTCAGCAAGATGGTTCTTAAGGCAATAGAAAAACTAAAAGGAATCCCTATTGAAATTATTGCTCCTTCTCATGGAAGAATATGGAGGAAAAACCCAGAGGAAATAGTAAATTTATATAAAGAACTTGCAGAATTCTCAGAAAGTGGAGGAAAGCCTGGCATAACTCTCATTTACGGCTCTATGTATGGTAATACAGAGATTATGATGAACGGAGTTGCCCAAGGAATAATTGAAAGCGGGGTCCCCTGTAAAATATTTGATGTTTCCCACACTCATCCAAGCTATATCCTACCTTATTTATGGACTCAAAAAGGAGTAATGATAGGAACTCCAACATATGAGGGAGGACTTTTCCCCCCAATGATTAACATTCTTAAATTAGCATCTTTAAAGAATATCAAAAACAAGAAGGTTGGAATGTTCGGAAGTTACGGATGGAGTGGAGGAGCTCTAAAGGAACTAGAAAGAATAATTGAACCCCTAAACTGGCAAATAATAGATTTTTTAGAGTTTAGAGGGAAACCAAAAGAAAAAGAACTTAAAGAAGGGAAAGAACTTGGAAGGAAGTTTGGAGAACTAATTAAGAAAGAAAGTTAACTACCTGGAGTAAAGTCTATCTCATCATTTAATTTTTTTACAAATTCTCCTGCAAGCCTAATTGCATTTTCAATATCTCGGAAAGAAACAATTTCAATAGGAGTATGCATATAACGATTCGGGAAACTAATAAGACCTGTGGCAACACCACTTCTTGTAAGTTGAATCACGTTTGCATCAGTTCCAGTAGCTCTTGGAGCAGCCTCAATTTGATAGGCAATATTATTCTCCTTTGCGGTTTCAACCAACATTTTGAAAACAACAGGATTAATGTTCGCACCTCTTGAAATAACAGGTCCCTTATTAAGGCAAATTTCTCCGTATTTTTTCTTCTCTGTTGTTGGATGGTCTGTTGCAGTTGTAACATCAAAAGCAAGCCCCACATTAGGGCTAATACCGAAAGCACTCGTTTTCGCTCCTCTTAATCCAAGTTCTTCTTGGACTGAAGACACACAAAAAAGATTAACAGAAATATCGACCCCCTGGAGATATTTAAGAAGAGCTCCAGCAGCAAAAACTCCTGCTTTATTGTCCGTAGCTTTTGTAAGAACAAGATCGTTTAACAATTCCTCTACACCTAATTGGAAAGTTATAGGATCTCCTATAGATACAATGCTTTCCGCTTCTTTCTTATCTTTTGCTCCAATATCTATCCATAGATCCTTCCAATCAGGGGTTTTATCTTTTTCCTCTTTTTCCATCATATGGATTGCTTTTCTCCCAATAACTCCTCTAACCTTCCCTTTGTTTGTGTAAATATCCACCTTAAGCCCTGGTAAAAGGGAAGGATCCACCCCTCCTATAGGTCTGAAATAAATAAAACCATCATTATCAATAAAATTAACCATAAAACCAATTTCATCCGCATGACCACAGACCATCATTTTCAAATTTCCTTTACCCTTTCGAAAGGCAATTACATTCCCATGAACATCAGTTTTTACCTCATCACAATACCTCTTCACAAATTCCCTGTAAACCTTCTGGGCAGGTTCTTCAAACCCAGAAGGGCTTGGAGCTTCAAGAAGCTCATAAAAAAAATCCTTAAGTTCTTTATCCATCATCTATTTTTATAAAATATAAAAATATAAATAAAAGTCAATATAGGAATTATCTCCATTCTCTTTTAATCACATCAAAAAACACCTACATTCATTTTATAGCTTCCAAAATCTCTTTCCCCAAAACTCTTGACTTATTTAAATTATCTGTTATATTTTAATAAATTAAAAATTGCCAAAAGCATAAACAAAAGGAGGTGATTTTTTTGCCAGGATTAGGCGTGGTAGTGAGAGAAGGAGAATCTTTTGAAAGAGCGTTTAAACGCTTTAAACGCCTTTGCGAAAAAGAAAGAATAAGAAGCGAAATAAAAAAACATCAACGCTATGAAAAACCAAGCGAAAAAAGACAAAGAAAACGCAGAGAAAGAAATAAATTTAATAATAGAAAAAGGGAGTTACTCATTTAAAGAATAACTCCTATTTAAAATAATTTTTATAGTAAAAATCTAAATTAAGAGAATAAAATGAATTTATTTGATTTATTCTCTTTAATTATTATTTTTATTTTTTCTCTATGGGGAGCAACAAAGGGGTTTATTGTTGAAATCTCAGAAATAGGGGGACTAATAATTTCTTTTTTTCTTGCTTTTTATTTCCCTCTGAATTTAAGAATAGGAACAGGAAAATATATTATTAGTTTTCTTTTGTATTTTTTTACAATAATTTTCTCTTTTTCCTTATTATCAAAGATTATCCGTAAAACACCCCTTCTTATCTTTGATAAAATTTTAGGAATTTTCACTGGGGCTTTAAAAGGTGGACTAGTTGTAATAACAATATTTTTAATGCTAAGTTTTATTCCTTTTAAGGCAGAAAGTAAACTTTCCGACAGTCTCTTCTACAGACTTTCTCTTATAGTAAAAATCCCTTTAAAAAATTTCCTAAAGGAGAAAATCGATAATTTTAATTACAAAGTAGAACCCTATCCAAAAGAAAAGGGAATTTAATCATAAAATGAAAAACCTCTCGAGTGTGATAGGTTTCGAGAAACTCTTAGAAATAATCTCTAATTACGCGGAATCCAAAATAGGGAAAATAATAATCTTGAATTTAAATCCTTATATTTCTAAAGAAAAAAGAGAAACCACTTTTAAGTGGCTTAAAGAATGTAATGAAATTATCCATCTTCTCCCAAGCCTTCAATTATTAAAAAAAGAAGAAATTGAAATAAGAGAAAACATATTACCAGGAGAAGAGCTCCTTTATTATAAGAATTTGTTAGAACTTTCTGAGAAGACAAAAGAAATCCTTGAAGAAAATAAAGTTTTAGAAGAGTTAAGAAAACAGCTTATCCCCCTCCCATATCTTAAAAAAGAAATTTCTAATTTTATAGAAGAAGATGGAACCATTAAACCTTCTTCTACTCCATTATTAGAATCTCTTTATAATGAAAAAAAGGCTCTGGAAAATAAGATCGAAGAAAAAATAAATCAAATATTTAAAGAAAAAAAGGAAATCTTACAAGATAAAATTGTAACAAAAAGATTAAATAGAATGGTCATTCCTATTAAGTACGAAAGAAGAAATGAAATAGAAGGGATGATTATAGACTTCTCCAGAACACAAAATACAGCTTTTGTAGAACCAAAGGAAATAATTAATTTAAATAATAGGATTGCAGAGATAGAAAATGAAATAGAAATAGAAAATAAAAGAATTTTAAAAATGCTTACAGACAAAACAAAAGCGGAATTCCCTTCTATTTATAAAAATTTAAAAATATTAGGAGAAATAGACGCTCTTATAGCAAGGATTAAGTACGCTAAAGATTTTAAATGTATAATCCCGGAATTTACAGAAGAAAAAAAACTAAAACTTAAGGATACTTATCATCCTCTTTTATTGAGAGAAAAGAAAAAAGTAGAACCTCTTAATTTGGAATTTGGAGAGAAAGAAAAGATTCTTCTTATTAGCGGTCCTAATGCCGGAGGAAAAACCGTTCTTCTTAAAACTATTGGTATTAATGTCTTATCTTCATTAGCAGGAATACCTATCCCTGCAAAAGAAGGCACGAAATTTGGATCTTTTACAGAAGTTCTTGGGATTATAGAAGATGAACAATCTATAGAAGAGAATTTGTCTTCTTTCTCTTCTTATATTGTGAGACTAAGTAGAATCTTAGAGAAAGCAGATGAAAATACTTTAATCCTTTTAGACGAACTTGGGGGCAATACAGATCCTGTGGAAGGGAGCGCTATTTCTATTGCCATTCTTAATAAGTTAAAATCCAAAGGGAGCCTTGTTTTTGCTACCACCCACTTGAGTCCTTTAAAATTTTATGCAGAAAGAGAAAAAGGGATGCTAAACGGTGCGATGGAATACAAAAACGGGCCCACATATCGTCTGCGGATAGGAATTTCAGGCGGATCTAAAGCAATAGAGATAGCAAGAAATTTTGGTCTTCCTAATGAAATTATTGCAGAGGCAAAGAAGTTTATGAATACAGATATTCTTAAGATTGAAAACCTAATAGAAGATTTATCTATTAGAACCACTAATCTAAAAAACCAGGAAGAAGAAATTCTTAAATTAAAACAAGAGCTATTTAATTTAAAAAAAGAATACGAAACTAAAATTAAACTCGCTGAAGAAGAAAAGGAAAGAATTATAAGAGAAGCCAAAGAAAAAGCGGACGAAATTGTAAGTTCCGCAAGAGCTACTATAGAAAAGACAATAAAAGAAATAAAAGAAACAAGAGCTTCCAAGGAAGCAATAAAGAAATACAAAAAAAGTTTTGCATCTTTAATTTCAAAAGAAGAAAAAGAAGAGAAGAAAATAAAAACCTTATCTAAATTCTCTAAAATTAGCTATGATATCGATATGAATGTTCCCCTTGAAATTTCTGTACGCGGAATGACCCAAGAAGAAGCATGGAAAGCAACCGATAAATTCCTTGACAAAGCGATTCTTGCAGATTACCCTTCTGTTAGAATCCTCCATGGAAAAGGAAGCTGGATATTGCGAAATATGCTTCACAAAAAACTCAAGAAAGACAAAAGAGTAAAAAGTATAAGCACTCCTCCTCACTATGAAGGAGGAGAAGGTGTCACAATAGTTCATCTTAAATGATGGCTTATATAATATTTTTGATCTCAAAATCTACAAAAACAGCAATGTTACTCACCACTTTAATCCCTGGGGGAGGACAATTTTATACAGAAAGATATTTTAAAGGGCTAATAATAGGAGGAGCTCAAACCTATTTTTTATATAGAGAAATAAACACCCAAATAGAGTTAAACAAAATAGAGAAAGAAATAAACAAAACCATAGAATTAGAACAAAAAAGACAAAAACTCTTAGAAGAGAGAACACAACTCACTTGGTGGATTGCTCTTGTTTGGACAATCGGAATTTTAGATGCCTACATAGATGCTCAACTTTATAATTTTGAAAGCAGTTTTTCTTTAAATTGCTCTGGAACTCTTAAGGCTCAAATTTGTCTTAAATTTTAAACCTAATGTTTCACGTGAAACATTATATCGAAAAGAGTGTTAAGGAACTTGGAATTAAACCAGATAAAGAAAAAATTAACTTGCTTCTTTTCTATCTCGAAGAACTAATTAAATGGAACGAAAAAATAAACCTTGTTTCAAAAAAACTTAAAAAAGAAGAAATATTAAAAAAATTAATTCTACCCTCTCTAATTCCTTACAAGATGTTGAGAAAAGGAGAAAAAATTCTTGATTTTGGAGCAGGCG
This sequence comes from candidate division WOR-3 bacterium, assembly GCA_039804165.1. Classification (NCBI taxonomy): domain Bacteria; kingdom Pseudomonadati; phylum Caldifarciminota; species Caldifarciminota bacterium. The sequence continues at coordinate 45,962 of JBDRZZ010000003.1, read as the reverse complement.
GAGGGATTGTAGGGATCCCATTAAAGATTTTTCTACCAGAGACTATCTTCCATTTTTTAGAAGCCAAACAAAAGAGAGTCGTCTTTCTTGAATACATTGCTTCCATATTGAAAATAGATATAAAAGTGATAAAAAAATTTGTAAAAGAAAAAGAAGAACTTGAAGAATCATACGATTGGGTTTTAGTTCGTGGAGTAAATCCGGAGAGAGTCCCAAAAAATATAGGAAGGAAGATAATTTATTACGGGAAATATAAAGGAAATAAGCTTATCTGCGAAAACGAGTTAAGGGTTAAAGAAAACATTGTATCTATCCTTTCTTCTTAATGTTTCACGTGAAACATTAAGAAGAAAGGAAGAGGTTATTCTTTTTCTTTCCTTTTTGCAAGGGCAATAGCTCCTAAAACCCCAGCTCGATCCCCAAGTTCTGAAAGAACAATATATTTTTCAATTTTTTTTGTGATTTCTGGAACTCTAATATAGTTATTGAGAAGATCCTTAACCTTTTTTTGAATTAATTTTAAGAGATTTCTTTTTTTCATAACCCCTCCTCCAAGAATAACTCGCTGAGGTGACAAAACACAAATATAATTAACTATAGCATAGGAAATATATGTGGCTTCTAATTCCCATGCCGGATGGGATTCTTCTAACTCTTCCCCAGGCTTTCCCCATCGATCTTTTATAGCAGGTCCTGAAGCTAATCCTTCAAGACAATCTTTATGAAAAGGACACATTCCTTTGTATGGATCTTTCTTATGATTGTGCGGAATATAGATGTGTCCCATCTCGGGATGCAACAAACCATGAAGAAGATTCCCTTGACTCATTCCTCCTCCTCCAATCCCTGTTCCGATCGTGAGATAGATAAAGTCAGAAAGCCCTTTTGCTGCCCCCCATTCATACTCTCCAAGAGCGGCAACATTAACATCTGTGTCTAACCCTACTGGAATCTTAAATACTTCTTTAATCTTACCATAAATATCTACATTCTGCCATTCAGCTTTTGGAGCAGTAGTTATATAACCATAAGTGGGAGAATTAGGATTCAAATCAAGAGGCCCAAAAGAACCAATACCTATTGCAGTTAACCGTTGTTTTTCATTTTGTTTTTTAAAATATTCTATTATTTTATTAATCGTCTCCTTCGGATCTTTTGTAGAAAACCGAATCTCGTCTCTTAAATCTTCTGGCCCTGTCCCTACCGCACAAACAAATTTAGTCCCCCCTCCTTCTATTCCACCATAAAGAACCATCTCTTCTATCTAATCTTCTGAAATTCAACCTCTCTTTGCATATTCAATATTTGCTTTGGGAAATTCGGCAAAGTCATTTCCATTATCACATCTTCATTCACTTGAGCATATTCAACCTCGTGATCTTCTAAAGAAACCCAAAAACTTCCCCAAGAGCAGGTTCTCCCCTTAACACTCAAACCCTCTAATTTTGTCTCTATTGGGTTCGAGAGAGCTTTAAACTCTATTAAGGCACAAACCTCTCCATTCTTCTTCGCGACACCACTCCAGCTCCCTTTTAGATTTTTAATCTTTAACAACGCAAAATTTTGAATATCAATTTTCTTATTCTCTAAGTCACTGGAGAAGAAAGGCTTATTGTATTCAGCATTATCAATGCTTACATAAGCAACTTCAATCCAAGGAGCATCCCAAATTAGGGTTTTAACATAAGTTTTTTCTTCTTCTGGAAAATCTTTATAGAAATCCTCGTTTAATATTTTGCCAGATAGGGGATATAAAAAGTCTTCTAAATAATCCAGGCTTTTGCCTTCGGGAAACTCGCTTGATGTTTCCTTTGAAGAAACCATTTTTACGTCTTCCCATCTACATAGAACCTCTCCCTTTTCCACGTAGCGAGTGAATTTTCCTGAAAGCTGGATTGTGCTTACTATATTCCCTTCCATATCCCTATTATATAAAGTTGAGGTTATTTTATATCTCTGAGGGACCTTCTCATCAAATTTAAGTTTTGGTTGCTTTATAAGTAAATCTTCTATACTCTTTTTTTCCTCGATTTTCTTTTGGCAGGAAAAACTTAGAGAGAGAAAAAGCGTTGCTAAGACAATTTGAATAATAAAAAATAATCCTCGCCTTTTACGCATTTTTACACCCCCTTTTTGGTTATGAATAAATTTTATGTTAAAAAAGTCTTTCTGTCAAGAACTTTTTCTATAAAAAAATAAGTTTCTAATGCATTGACAAAATTTTCTATAACCTTATAATTAAAAAGGTTCAAGAATAGAATTTTTATAAAAATAATTTTTTAATTTTTGTCTTAAAAATGGATAAAAGAACACAATTAATACGTATTCTCTCTTCGGCTGGTGGAGGCAAAACCTATCTCCTTTCCTTAAGGTATAAAAATTTGCTGAACGAACAAAAAGAAAATCTAAAAAGAACCCTCGCCATAACATTTACTAATAAGGCAGCCACAGAGATGAAAGAAAGAATTTTAAACCTCCTTAAAGAAGAAGCTTTATTAGGTAATAAGCACTCTTCTGTTTTAGTAGACTATATCCTTAATAACTACAGCGATTTTCATGTTAGAACTATTGACTCTTTTATTAATAGCTTAGTTAAAGCTTTCTCTGTTGAACTTGGGATAAACCCAGAAGGAGAACTTTTAATGGATTCTGATCATTATAAGGATCTTGCAGTGTCTTACCTTATTCATTCAATAGAGGAAAATGAAGCTTTAAGGGCTATATTGACTAATTTCATTATAAACAGAATCGAATTTGGGGGGAAAATTAATTGGGATTTTCATAAAATTATTAGGGAAGGAATGGATAAAATTGAAAACTACGAGAGAATTGAAGATATATCTTTTAAAGAGGAAAAGGGACATCTTTCCAAACTTGATGAAAGGATAATTATTTATTTTAAAAAAGTAATAAAACTTGCGGAAGAGATCCTTAAACATCCTCTCTCCTCTAAAACCATAAATCAAAAATTTTTAAAAATTCTGGAAAAAGTCACAAATAATAGAGAGATTGATTCCTTACTTGAAAGCTCTTATTTAAGGAAGGATTTTAAACTCAAAGAGGAGTCTTATGAACTTTATTCTCTTCTTTTAGAGATAAGAAGATCTGCCTTTAAGTTTTATGAATTAAGACTAATGAGAGATTATAGCTATCAGGCTGAAGTCTATAAAGCATACAAGGAATTCTTGGAAGATATTAAAGAAAGGCAAAGAGTGAGATTTATTGAGGACATAAATAAAGAGCTAAAAGTTCTTTTTAAGGATCTTAGTGTCCCTTTTATTTTCTATAGAATTGGAGAAAATTTTCTTCATTATCTCATTGATGAATTCCAAGACACAAGTAAAGATCAATGGCAAAATCTTCTCCCTTTAATAGAAAACGCTCTTTCAGAGGGAGGTTCTTTTTTCTATGTAGGGGATCCAAAACAAGCCATCTATCAGTGGAGAGGCGGAGATGTAAAGCTTTTTGATGAAGCCTTAGGGGCATTTAGACCGGTAGGTGAAAAAGAGAAAGATTCCCAATATATTGATAAAAACTATAGAAGTGCCCCTGTAATAGTTGAGTTCTTAGGAGAGGTTTTTTCAAGTCTTCCAGAGAAAATCAAAGAAGATATGGGAGAAAAAAGAAAGTTTTATTTAGAGGCCGTAAGGCAATCTTTCCCCAAAGAAAAGAAAGGAAAACTTCCCAAAGGATTTGTATTAATTAAAAGAGTTTATTCTAAAGAAAAAAATATAGAAAGTATTTTCTCTTCATTAAATCAAGAATTAGAAAAAACAATAGAAGATATTTTAAAAAGAGGATATAAAGAAGGTGATATTACAATTTTGGTAAGGAAAAACGCGGATGGAAAGAAAATTACAGAATGGTTGTGTGGGAAAGGTTATCCTGTCATCTCTAACGAAACTCTTTATCTTATTAGTAATCCAGTTATCAAAGGATTATTATCCGTTCTTAGCTTCCTTAATCACCCTCTTAATAATTCTTCTTTCCTCGGATTTCTTTTAAGTCCCTTTTTCTCTAAAAAAACAAACTTAGAAGAGAAAAATATAATCCAATTTGTAGAAGAAATTCCTATTGGAGTCCCTTACTATATTCAATTTAGAAAGGCTTTCCCAAAAATATGGTCAGAATATATTGATGTTCTTTTTAGAAGCGTTGGATTCTTACCAATCTATGACCTTGTAACTGATATAATCCGCATTTTTGAAATTCCTCTTTATTGCCCAAAGGAAATAATTTTCCTTGAAGCCTTTCTTGAGTTTATTCACCAACTTGAAGAGAAATCCATAACATCCATAGAAGGATTCTTTAAAGAATGGGATAGAGCAAATAACTCAGCCTTTCCTCCCTCTATTCTATTACCAGAAGCTACAGAAGCCATAAAAATAATGACAATTCATTCTGCAAAAGGGCTTGAGTTCCCAATTGTGATTCTACCCTTTACTTCAATTCCCCAAAATAAAGATAAGAATGAAGTTGTTATAGAATATAAAGGAATTAAACGAATTATTAGAATCAAAAACGAGATCTTTCCTGAATATAATAAAGAATTAAAAGAAAGAATCAAAAGAAAAATTAAAGAAAAAAAAGAAAATTGGGTCTTTGAGGAAATTAATAATCTTTATGTAGGACTCTCTAGAGCAAAAGATGAACTATATGTCTTTTTAAGTGAAACCCCAAGAGGTTATTCTTCCCTCTGGAAAGAAGCTTTGGAAGGGTATTTAACCGAAGATTTATACAAAAAGGGAGAAGCTGAAAGAAAAATTTCTTTGAAAGAAGAAAGAGAATCAATTTTTAAGGACTTAGAGTTAAAAATGGAGTTAAGAGCCAAAGAAAGTGTGGAGCACTTCGCTCATAGATTAATCTTAAAGAAGAAAGATATTCATTATCTATTAGACGAGGAAAAGAAAAAAGCAATAAAGAAAGGAGAACTTATTCATAAAATTCTTTTTTACATAGTGGACTTAAATGACTTAAAAGAAATTGACTTCATAATTAATCGGTCTCTAAATGAATTCAATATAAAAGAAGAAAATTTTTTTCTCAAAAAAGAATTAAAATCCATTATAAAAAATTTATTTGAGAAAGAGGAAATAAAAAAATGGTTTTTACCAGGACTTAAAGTATGGAGAGAAAAAGAAGTAATTTCCCAAGAAGGAGAATTATATAGACTCGATAGGGTTATAGTTAAAGAAAAGGAAGTTGATATTATTGACTTTAAGACCGGAGAAGAAGAGACTTATCCTGAATGGGAGAAACAATTAAATAAATACAAAAGAGCTCTATTTAATTTTTTCCCAGGAAAAGAATTAAAAACCTACATAATTAATATTAACTCTAAGGAGATTCTTGAATTTGGGTAAGTTTCTAATAATTCCATTCTATGAAAATTTCATTAAATGTTTGGGAGATTATCTATATGAAGAAAATAATAATGATCTCTCCTCTTTATGTGTAGTATTCCCAGGTATAAGACCTTCCCATTTTCTTCTCGATTATTTAAAAAGAAAAATAAAGAAAGCATTCCTTCCTCCTACTCGTTTTTCAATAGAAGAATGGATGCAATATCTTTTCAGCCTTAAAAGGGAAGAAAAGATCCCTGGGGAATTTGATCTTATCTATCTTTTATATAAAGCAATTATAGAAAGCAGCATAGAAGAAAGAAATCCTCTTATTAAAATGACAAGGTCTATAAGCAATTATATCTATTGGGGGAGAAGTTTACTTAATGCCTTAGAAGAAATGGAAATCCAGAAGGTTTCAGAAAAGGAAATAAAACCATTAGCGACTTATGAAGAGAGCTTTTTGGATTGGGCAAAGGAATTTTGGAAATACTTTAAAATTATTAAAAGTAATTTTTATAAGCTTTTAAGAAACAATAACTTAACTTTTAGAGGAGAAGTCTTTCGCTGGGTTTCGGAAAATATTGAGACTCTATCCGAATTAATTCCTTTTAAAAAAGTTATATTCGCAGGATTTTATGCTATAACAAAATCTGAAGAAGAAATGATGAAATTTCTATTTTTACAGAATAAGGCAGATATAATAATTCAATCGGAAGAAATAAAAGAAGAAATACCAATTTCTTCTCCTTCCTATTTTCACTCTAAGTGGATAAAAGCTTGGGGAATCAATCCAATAGAATTAAAAAACGAAAGGAAAAAAGAACCCGAGATATTTTTCCATAAATGTTTCGACACTCACACAGAAGTTATGGCAGCTTGTGAGATTTTTTCTAACTTCAAGGGAAAAGATAAAAATGTAGCAATAGTTCTTCCAAATTCTAATTCTCTTATTCCTCTTATCTCTGAATTAGTTCAACCTTCCTCTTCCATATTCAATATTACGATGGGATACCCTTTAAAAAGAACGGCTCTCTTTGCTCTTCTGAAAATTGTTTTCTCATTGCAAAAGACAAAAAAGAAAGAAAAAGGGGAAAATCTTTATTATATTAAGGACTATCTTAATTTAATTCAACATCCATGGATTAAAACAATCATAAGTAAAAATGGAGAGGAGGTTCTTAGTGTTCTAATCAACTATCTCAAGAATAAATTGACTATAGAAAATAGAGAAAAATTAAAAAATTTCTTTACTCTAGAAGAAATAAAAAATTTGATTGTCTTTGAAGAGGTTAAAAAATATTTAGATGACGAAAGCAAAATAAAAGAAACTATGGCTGATCTTGAAAAAATACATTTTCTTTCAATTGAAGCATTCTCTAACATTTATTCTGTGAAAGAAATTTCCATAAATTTACTCAATCTAATCTCTTTTCTTTACATTAGATCGAGTATAAAGAAACATCCTCTTAATGACCAGTATATAGGAACTCTATATGAGAAGCTCAACGAAATAAAAAATTCCATATTCTCCGAGATTAATTTCAAAAATAGTTATGATGCTACCACATTTTTTGAAAATTATCTCCTTCCTTTAAAGATTCCATTTAAAGGAGAGCCTCTTAAGGGAGTTCAGATTATGGGAATGCTTGAAACAAGAAACCTTAATTTTGATCAAATAATAATTCTTGATGTGAATGAGGGTATTTTACCAGAAGTAAACAAATATGATCCAATCCTTCCCCCTGGATTTAGAAAAATTGTGGGGCTACCCGATTATAGAGAAAGTGAATCCATTTATGCTCATAATTTTTTTAGATTAATTGCCTGGGGCAAAGAGGTTCACCTAATTTATAAAGAAGGAAAACTTAGAGATGTAGATAGAAATATTAAATCAAGATTTATAGAAAAACTCGTTTGGGAGAAAGAAAAAGAGAAAAAAACAATAAATCATTTTAACAGAATCTTTAAGTTACACCCTTTAGAAACCAAAAAAATTAGAAACATTGAGAAGAATGAGAAAATTTTAAAAAAGCTAAAGAATATAGAATACTCTCCTACAAATGTTGATGTTTATCTTAGATGTCCTCTTCAGTTTTATTATAGATTTATTCTTGAACTTGAGGAAGCTCTTGAAGTGGAAGAAGAGATAGAAAAAAATGTTATTGGAAAGTTCATTCATAGCTTTTTAAGAGAGTATTATACAAAATTTCTCGGGCAAAAGCTTTCTCTTAATGCAAAAGATTTCATAACTAATTTAGAGCAAAAGATAAAAGGAACTTTTAAGGAAGGAGGAGGACAAATCCTCTTGGGCGATATTATAAAAAGCACTTTAAAGAAATTCTTAGAATACGAAATAGAACGTTCTACTCTCTCTAATATATATATAAGAGAATTAGAAAAAAAGATAAAAGGGAATTTAAATCTAAAAGGAGAAACTTTTAGATTAGAAGGGAGAATTGACAGAGTTGAAGAAATAGAGGATAGATTATACATAATAGATTACAAAACAGGAGAATCAAAGAAAATAAAGCGACTTAAAGAGAATGAACTAATTGAAAATATGAAAGATATTAGAAAAAATATAGAAAGTTTTCAGTTACCAATTTATGTTTATCTTTATTCAAAATTTAGCAAAATTCCAATCGAAAAAATTCAAGCCAAAATATTAAACATAAGAAAACCAAGAGAAGAAATTCTCTTTTTCTCAGAAGATATGAATTTTTATCTCAAAGCCTTACAAATAACTCTTTGTGAAATTACAAACCCTAAGATTCCATTTTATCCAGTTCCTCAAGAACACTGTAACTTTTGCCCATATAAATTAATTTGTAGTGAAGGCTCTTAATTAATCAGACTTCTTCTTTCCTAATCTCTAACCCAAGACCCCCAAAAGTAATTACCACATAAATCAATTTCTTCCCTTGTCCGGGTTGAATGCAAGTAGTTCTTCCAAGTTTAGCTTTCCATATCCCAGAAATCTCTGGAGACTCATGAATATGACCATGTAAGCTAAGAATAGGTTGTTTTTTCTTTAAAAACTCATATATTGCAATAGAACCTACCTTTAGATTGTTATGACAAACATCTAATCCGAGGTTTGCTGGGGGCATATGAATCACATAAATTGTCTTAAGAGGATCATCTCCTTTAGGTAAGTTCTCCAACTCTTCTTCTAAAGAAGGAATCTCTTTAGCATATCTAAACCAATCTTCCGAACTCATTTCTCTAAAATCTTCTTCTGTAGAAAAAATGGCTCCACCATGTTGAGGGGGAAACTCAAACGACTTCGTATCCATTCTGCATCTATCTTTAAGCCTAAAGGGATAGTCAGATACAAGGTTCATCCCTATAAAATCGTATCCTTTAATTTTTATTTTCTTAGAATTAATATTCAAAGCAAAGTTAAATTCATCACATATCTTATCAAATAAATAATCTAAAGATTTTAAATCATAATTCCCTGGAAGAGCAAGATAATAGATATTCTTTCTGTTTAAGAATCCAATATAACTTCTTAAAAATCTATTAATAAACTCTTTTTGCTTCTCTTTTGATACACCGGGATAAAGATCCCCTCCATTAACTATTACATCCACATCTTCTCGAAGGGCAATTTCTCTTAAGTTGTTATATTTCCTTTCATCCCCATGTAAATCTGTCGCGTATAAAATTTTTAAATCAATATTAGTTTCATTCTCAAACATATATAAAAATTTTCAAGAAAAAAGTTTCATCCCAATTATTGCCTGCCCTGAAGAAATTCCGCCGTCATTTGGGGGTATTTCCCGGTGATTAAAAACTTCAAATCCTTCTCTCTTTAATTCTTTAGTTACTCTTCCTCTTAAGACCGTGTTTTGAAAAACTCCACCAGAAAGACATACTTTATTTATGCCAGTTTCTTCTCTAAGTAAAATAGAAACCTTCAAAATCATTTTTACTAAACTTTGATGGAATCTTGAAGAAATTAAATTTGGGGATATTTTTCTAATAATGTCTTCTACAATCCCCCTTATAATGGGCAATGGATCTATTATATAAAAATTCCCTTCTTTTTCTATATTGATTGCATATTCGTTTTCCTCTTCCTCATTAGCAATCATCTCAAGCTCAATTGCTGCCTGCCCTTGATAAGTGATAAAATCTCTTATCCCTATTATTGCCGAAACAGCGTCAAACAATCTTCCAATAGAAGAAGTCTCAGGGGTATTTAATTTTCTATCGATCATCTTTTTTATAAATCTGCACTTTTCTCTATCAAGCTTTTTTACAAATTCTATATTTAAATTGAAGAAATCATCACCAAAAGTTTTATATAAATAAGTAACTCCCATCCTCCAAGGTTCTTTTATTGCAAATTCTCCACCCGGAAGAGGGATATATTTCAAATGAGCTCTCCTTTCATAAGAAGTAAAATCTGCTATCAAAAATTCTCCCCCCCAAATTTTTCCATCTGTTCCATATCCTGTCCCATCCCAAGCAATTCCAATTACTTTTTCTTGGACTTTATTATCTAAAAGGCAAGAAGCAATATGAGCGTGGTGATGTTGAACCTCTATTATGGGTTTTTTGTTTTCTTCTGCCCATTTTCTACCAAATTTTGTAGCTTCATAATTAGGATGAAGATCCACAACTGCCACATCCGGTTGAAGATCAAAAAAATCAATAAAATGATTAATACCTCTTTCAAATGCTTTTATTGTTTCAACATTATCTGTCTCTCCTACATAATGACTTATAAAAATTTCATCTCCTCTTGAAATAGAAAAGGTATTATGCTTATGTGCTCCAAAACCAATAATTCTTTTTTTGCTTTCAAAAGGGCTTTTAATAGGAGCTGGAGCATAACCTCTTGAGCGTCGTATTATAAGAGGTTCCTTCTCAATCACCTTACAAATTGAATCATCTACCTGAATCCATATATCCCTATTATGGATAAGAAAATAATCTGCAATATCTCTAAGCCTTTTAATTGCTTCCTCGTTATCAAAAGCTATTGGTTCATCTTCCTTATTACCTGAGGTCATTACAAGAACTTCCATAAGAGGAGACTTTTGAAAAAGAATAAAATGCAAAGGAGTGTAGGGGAGCATAAAACCAAGAAAATTATTTAAGGGAGCTATTTCTTCTGGCAATAAAGAGTTTTCTTTCTTTTTAAGGAGAACAATAGGAGCCTCAGGACTCTCTAATAGCTCTTTTTCTATATTAGAAACAAAAGCAAATTTTTCTATAATGCAGATATCTTTTGCCATTAGAGCAAAAGGTTTATATGGTCTTCTTTTTCTCTCCCTCAAAATCTTAATCGCTTTTTTATCTTTAGCATTACATGCAAGATGAAATCCTCCAAGCCCTTTAATTGCCACAATTTTACCTTCTCTCAAAAGTTCTATTGTTTTAGAGATAGGGTCTTCTTTTATTTCTTCTCCATTAGACATAAGAAGCTTAAGAGAGGGTCCACAATCCCCACAGGCATTTGGTTGAGCGTGAAATCTTCTATCCTCAGGGTCATTGTATTCCTCTTCACATCTTTCACACATTTTGAATTTATTCATGGTTGTATTTTTTCTATCATAGGGAAGACTTTTTGTTATTGTAAAACGAGGTCCACAGTTTGTGCAATTTATAAAAGGATATAAATACCTTCTATCCTTGGGATCAAGAATTTCTCTTTCGCAATCATTACAAATAGCAATATCAGGGGAAACCAAAGTGATTTTTTCTTCCTCTTCTTTACTCTCTATTATTTCAAAGTCTAAGTATTTTTTTAATGGAAGTTCTTCAAAGCTAACGCTATCTATTCTTGAAAGAGGAGGAGGATTTCTTCTAAGATCTTTCAAGAAAGCATTAAGCTCTTCTGAGGAAGCTTCCAAATCTAACACAACTCCTTTAGTATTATTAAAAATAATCCCTTTTATATTATGCTTTTTTGCAAGCCTATATACAGCAGGGCGAAAGCCAACCCCTTGGACAATACCTCTAATTTCTATTTTTCTCCTAATCTTTTTCATTTTTGCGAGAAATCAATTTAAAATGCGGAAGAGGGGATTCGAACCCCTACGGTAAAAAACCACTGGACCCTGAATCCAGCGCGTCTACCAGTTCCGCCACTTCCGCAAAAAAATTATCTTTATTGAAAAATATATCCATCCAATTTTAAACTGTCAAGAGAAAGGAGCTCTTAAAGAATTTCTTAAAACCCTTTAATAAGAAATTAAGAATCAGCTTTTTAGAAGTAAGACTTCCTTAAACTTTACAGAACTTATAGCTCAGAAGTTTATATATTAACTTTGCTGCAACGAAATCAGAAGCTTTATTTTGATTAGGACAAAGTTCAACCACATCAAAACCCACAATATTTTTATTCCCACATACCTCTTTTAAAAACTTCATCACAGTATACCAGTCTAATCCTCCAGGTTCTGGTGTTCCTGTAGAAGGCAAGACAGAAGGATCAAAAACATCCAAGTCTATAGAAATATAAACATTTCTTGTAAGCTTTCCAATTACTTCTTTCATCCAGTTAGTAGTGTTGTGGATATCCTCTGCAAAAAAAATTTTATCTTTATTTACTTTATCTATTTCGGAGGAACTCATACTTCTTACCCCTACCAAAACAAACTTATCTGTTATCTCTTTTATTCTTGCTATTACACACGCATGACTATACTTATTACCAAGATACGATTCTCTTGCGTCAGAATGTGCATCCAAATAAAGAATCGTAAGATTTTCATAGACTTCATTGTGCGCTTTTATTGAAGGGAGAGCCACTGTATGCTCTCCCCCAAGAACTACTACAAATTTTTTATCCTTCAAAAGTTCTTTCACCTTATTATATACACTATTTATCATCTCCTGAGAGTCTAAAGTAATGATTTCCTCTGCGGTAAATATTCCCTGTTTATAAACTTCTGAATCAGTCTCTATATCATAAAGTTCCATATTCATAGAGGCTTCAATTATTGCTTTTGGGCCTTTATCAGACCCTTTCACCCAAGAACTCGTCTTATCAAAAGGGACTGGTAAGACAACAATTTTTGCTTTCTCGTAATCCAAGTATCTTTCTTTTAGACCGCCAAAGTTATATAGAACTGTTTTAATCATCTACAATGAAGACCGCAGCAGCAAGAACTGTGGTCCAAAGCCCATCTTTATTCCCTTCAGCAGATTGGCAGATATTCCAAGTTTTGAAAATATGCCCACTTGCCTTATAAACTTGTTTTCTTTCGTCCCAAGCCTGATCAGGATCAAAAGGAATACCAAGAGTTGAAGCAAGCATTGAAGCAGCAAGATCCTCTGCATATTCACCACTCTTCTTCGCTGTCTCTCCAAAAGCGTGATGTTCTGCTAGGTATCCATAATTATTTTTATCTTTTGGTATCGCAACTCCAATAGCGGAAGAAATTAGTCTGTTTGGCTCATTTGTAGCATTTCTTGCCATAACAACAAAAGTTATTTCTCCGGGTTTTAATTTTTTGAGTCCCTCTTCTCTTGACAATCTTCTACAGTTGGGTGGTAAAATACTGGAAACATTTACTAAATTACATTTTTCTATTCCTGCGTTTCTCAAAGCTAACTCAAAAGATGCAAGTTTATCTTTATGAACACCTACCCCTTTAGTATAAAACACCTCCTTTGGCGTCATTTTTTTACCTTCCCCTCCTTTTTGTCAAGTAAATTATTTAGTCTTTTCTCTTTTCTATTTTCCCAACTCCCTTTATGATAAGCATAACTTACCAATAAAGGGAAAGCAATTGTAGCTTCAGAAAAAACCATTTGTTCAAAATCGTCATCCACCTTTCCCCAAGAATGGGCCTCTTTTAGAGTTGAACCTGAAAGCCCTCCATCTCTCTCATCAGCCACTGTGATTTGAATCGCATATTTATGCATATTGACTTTTTCCCCAAGAATGTCACTAGCAACAGTAACATCTTGGGCAAAGTTCTTCGGCACACCTCCACCAATCATAAGTAGTCCTGTATCCTTAGAATGCACTTTTATCTTTGTGAGTTCTAAGAAATCTTTTGCAGAATCAATAGAAACCTTTGGTTTATTCCCTCTTTTCCATTGGTGATAGACAAGCCCAAAACCAGCACTTGAGTCAGAAAAAGCGGGGACAAAAATTGGTAGAGCTTTTTGATAAGCTATTCTAACAACAGAATCTTGCCCTATGTTCCTTTCCTCTAAATACTGTCCCATAAATTTAATAAACTCTCTTGAAGAATAAGGAAGAGGTTCTAAGGCATCAGCTATCTTAGCTATTGTCATATCACAAACTCTAAGTTCCTCTTCATCTATATATGTATCATATATTCTGTCAATCATTAATTTTAACAATTCCTCATCATCTACCCTAGGTGTGCCTTGATAGTGTCTAAAACCAAGCGCTTCAAAGAAATCCTGATCTACTATAATTGCACCACTTGACACTATAAGATCAACCATGTTATTCTCTATCATATCATAAACAACCTTGCGGAGTCCGGCGCTGAAAAGAGAACCAGCAAGGCACAATATTATTGTGCAATCCTCGTCCAAAAGCATTTTGTCGTAAATCTTAGCAGCTCTTGCCAGATTCCTTGCTTGAAAAGCCATCTTCTCAAATTGCTCAATAATAGGAATTGTATTAAATTCCTTTATATCTATGTGCTCTACCTTTTTGCTCAAGTAATCTTTCTTTTTCATCTTGAATTTTTAATATATAAAAATTTTTTAAAACGTCAAGAGCTTATTTTTTCTTACGTCATCTTTTAAGAAAACCTACCCTTTCAAGATAATCTACAATTTCCTTGGCATTTTCTTCAGGAGTTTTATTCACAGTTTCAAGAACAACATCAGGATTCTCTGGTCTTTCGTATGGATCATCTACTCCTGTAAAATTCTTTATTTCTCCTCTAAGAGCTTTTATATACAACCCTTTAGAATCCCTACTTTCGCATACTTCAAGAGGAGTGTCAACAAAAACCATTATAAAGTTATCTCTTCCTATCATATTCCTAACCTCATTTCTTACATCTCTATAAGGGCTAACAGCTGCACAAACAGCAACACCTCTATGTCGGACAATTTCCGAAGCTACAAAACCAATTCTTAATATATTTGTATTTCTATCTTCTCTTGAAAAACCAAGACCTTTAGAAAGGTGAGTCCTAACAATATCTCCATCAAGTAAAGTCGCTTCTCTTCCATATTCTGCAAGTAATTCAACAAGAATGCTTGCTATTGTAGATTTCCCTGAAGAAGGTAGACCAGTAAACCAAACACAAAATCCTCTTTTATGTTTTGGAGGATACCTCTCTTTTAAAATCTCCGCAATTTCTGGACGGACAGCCCATGGAGGAAGTTCTTCTCCTTTTAAAAGAGCATCTCTTATCTCTGTCCCTGAAATTGCTATAAAATTTTTTTTCTGAGGGATATTACTTAATTCTTGATAACTATCTTCCTCAGGAAGATAAACTATTTCATCAAAGGAAATTGCCTCTACTCCTATTTCAAAGCTGTATTTTTTAACAAATTCCTGGGCTTCATTAGGTTTATAGAAATAATCACCATTACTTCTTTTTCCGGGGCTTGCGTGATCTCTCCCGACAATGAAATAATTTGCTCCATAATTTCTTCTTATTATTGCATGCCATAAAGCCTCTCTTGGCCCTGCAAATCTCATTGCAAGTGGAATTAAAGCAAGAACTGTTTTATTCTTATCATAATATTTCTCAAAAACTTTTTTATAAGTTCTCACTCGAGTATAATAATCTACATCTCCAGGCTTTGTCAAACCAACCACAGGATGAAGCAACAAAGCTCCTTTAACTCTTTCCGCTGCCATCTTTGTTATTTCTTCATGCCCCCGATGCATTGGATTCCTTGTGTGAAACGCCACTACATTCTTATAACCCATCTTAGAAAGTCTCTCTCTTACTTCTCTGGGTGTAAGACGTAGTTCTCTAAAATCATAGTGTTTTGGTAAATTGATAATCTTTAATGGGCCAGAAACATAGTTTTTGCCCCAACCACGCATTTCTGCAATTGTAGGATGACTAACATCTGTGGTTCCATAAATCTCATTTGCCTCTTCGGTAGGTTTAGCCGGGTATATTTCCTCAACCTTCATAATTCCTATCAAGTCATTTTTGGTATCTCTAAGAGCTATTTCTTTCCCCAAGAGACCTTCTTCAAAATTTGAAACAGGAAGAGTAATGGGGATAGGGAAAATCATTCCATTTTTCAATCTCATTTCTCTAATTACCATACAATAATCCTCTTCACCCATAAATCTACAAAGAGGGGAAAAAGCTCCTATTGCAAGAAGTTCAAGGTCACAAAGAGAACGAGGAGAGAGTTGAATGGAGTATAAGGTTTTTGCTTTATTAAGAAGTTCCTCTCTTTCTTCTCCGAAAGTTGTCAAATCTACAAGTTTACCCCCATAAGGAGGAATTAAAAGCTCTTCTTTTTCAAGTTCTTTTTTCATTTAACTTTAATTCTTCAAGTTCAAAAGAATCTCCAGAAACAGTAAGTTTATAAAAAACCCCTTTCGTACTTTCAAAAATGAAAATTTTTCTTCTCTTTTTAGAAAAAACCTCTTCTTCTAATTTTATTTCTATCACTCTATAAATTTTTATTATGCCAGAATTAGTAAATATCTCTCGTGGACTTTCATCTTTTTGACCACCTGAATAAAAATCTATATGTAAAACTTTTATCACTCTGAAACTAATGCAACGTCTGTTACCCGATCTTCCCCTTTAATAGAGACAACCTTAACTCCCCTACTTCCGCGACGTTGCTTGCTAATCTCTTTAGATTGAACTCTTATAATTTTGCCTGTTTCAGTTACAATGATTAAATCTTCTTCTCCTTTTAAACCCACCATCCTTTGTAACTTCCTCCCTTTTGTTAATTTTATACCCATAACTCCTTTACCACCTCTATTAGTTTCTCTAAACTCTGAAATATCCACTCTCTTACCATATCCATCATCCGAAACAAAGAAAAGATATTTTGTCTCCTTAGTAGCTATAACACAAGAAACAACGCTTTCTCCCTCCTTAATACTCATCCCAGTTACCCCTTGAGCCACTCTTCCCATTTCTCTTATTAGGCTTTCATCAAACTTGATTACTTGCCCATCACTTGAAGCGAGTAAAATCTTGTTACCCTCTCTTACTCTTTCTGCGGTTAATAACTCATCCCCTTCTCTTAATCTTTGGGCTATTATTCCTCCTGAGTGAGCATTAGCAAACTCAGATAGCTTCACTTTCTTTATAACTCCATTTTTTGTAACAAGAACTACATTCTCTCCTTCTCCTGCATCCTTAAGACTTACAACAGCCATTGGTATCTCAGTAGGTTCAAGATTTAACATCCTCGCAAGAGAAACACCTCGTGAGAGCCGCGCTGCTTCAGGAATTTCATACGCTTTTAGAGGATAACATCTCCCTACATTAGTGAAAAGTAGCAACTCAGCATGGGTTGACTCAACCAAAATAGAAGTCACATAATCTGAATCTCCTACAGATGCCCCTATTATTCCAACCCCTCCCCTTCCTTGCTGCCTATAGGTGTATAAAGGCATCCTTTTTACAAAACCTTTATGTGTAAAAGTAATTACAACATCTTCTTCTTTTACAAAATCTCTTTCAGAATGCTCCTCTGCAGCTCCTATTATCTCAGTCCTCCTTGGATCTCCAAATTCTTCTTTTACTTTTTTGAGTTCTTCAATTATCTCTAAATCTAATCTTTTAGGAGAAGCCAAAATACTCTTTAGTTTTTCAATTAATTTTATTTTTTCTTCATATTCTTCTAATAGTTTATCTCTTTCAAGAGAAGTTAAGCGGGCAAGTCTCATATCTAAGATGGCTTCCGCCTGCTCTCCACTAAACTCAAACATTCTCATTAAATTTTCTTTTGCCTTTTCTCTATCCTTGGATTTCTTTATCGTTTCAATAATTTCATCTATTTTATCAAGAGCCTTTAAAAGACCCTCAAGAATGTGCGCTCTCTTTTCTGCCTTATCAAGATCAAATTCACATCTCCTTCTAACAACAGTTCTCCTATGCTCTATATAAAGTTGAATCATTTGTTTCAAGCTTAACTTCTTAGGAACACCGTTAACTATTGCAAGTAGAATTATCCCAAAAGTTTTTCTTAAATCAGAGTATTTTAAAAGCCTCCTTAAAACGGTCTTAGAATCAGCGTTTTTCTTTAAGAGTAAAACAACTCTAATCCCATTCTGGTCTGACTCATCTCGCAATCCTGCAATTCCATCAATTTTTCCCTTGTTAACAGCTTCAGCAATTTGCTCTAGTAAAGTTTCCTTATTTATTTGGTAAGGAATTTCTGTTATTATTATTTTTTCCCTTCCGTGAGATTCTAATTCAACATGAAACTTTGCCTGAACCAAAATCTTCCCTTCACCTGTTTTATAAGCTTTCTTTAGCCCTTCCTCCCCAACTATTACACCCCTTGTAGGGAAATCAGGCCCTTTGATCCATTTCATTAAATCTGCTACTTCAAGTTCAGGATTCTCAATAAGGGCAATAACTCCATCACAAACTTCTCCTAAATTATGAGGAGGAATATTTGTAGCCATCCCAACAGCTATTCCACTAGAACCATTCACTAATAAATTTGGGAAAGCCGAAGGGAGAACAGTAGGCTCTAAAAGAGAAGCATCAAAATTTGGAACAAAGTCCACAGTGTTTTTATCAATATCTTCAAGCATCAGTTCTGCTATTTTCGAGAGTCTAGCTTCTGTATAACGATAAGCTGCAGCATTATCTCCATCAATGGAACCAAAATTACCTTGCCCATCAATTAGAGGATAACGAAGAGAAAAATCCTGGGCCATTCGGACAAGAGCGTCATACACAGCCATATCTCCATGAGGATGATATTTCCCAAGAACTTCTCCAACCACTGTAGCTGATTTTTTAAAAGGAGAAGTAGAAGAGAGACCAAGGTTTCTCATTGCGTATAAAATTCTCCTATGGACAGGTTTTAACCCATCTCTCACATCAGGGAGGGCTCTCCCTACAATAACACTCATTGAATAGTCAAGATATGATTTTTCTAACTCTTCTATAATGGAACTCTCTTTAATTCTTTCAGCCACTTAAAGCCTCTTTAAGCTTTTCTTTGAAAACAGGGAGAACTTCAAAAAGGTCTCCTACAATCCCAATATCTGCGATTTTAAAAATAGGAGCCTCCGGGTCTTTGTTTATCGCCACAATAAAGTCTGAGCCCCGCATCCCTTCAAGATGTTGAATTGCTCCACTAATCCCCACAGCAATGTACATTTTAGGGCCAACTGTTTTCCCTGTTTGTCCAACCTGATGAGAGTATGGTATCCAACCCTCATCCACTGTTGGTCTCGAAGCCCCAACTGCTCCTCCTAAAAGATCTGCAAGTTCAAAGAGTAGCTTAAAATTCTCCTTGCATCCAAGACCTCTACCCCCAGAAATAATTATATCGGCATCTTCTACCGAAATATTAGAAGTAGTATCTTCAATCCATTCTTCAAACATGGTAGGACTTTTTAATTTTTCTTCAGAAATTTTTTCTTCAATAATTTCTCCTTTCCTTTCGGGATCAGGAGAAAGAGGTTTAAACACTTTAGGTCGAACCGTAGCCATTTGAGGTCTTTTTTCAGGAGTTAAAATCCTCGCCATAATAGAACCACCAAAGGCGGGACGAGTTTGAATTAAATTCCCTTCCGAATCAACATCAAGCCCAGTACAATCCGCTGTTAACCCTGTGTGAATAATGGAGGCAACTCTTGAAAGAAGAGATCTCCCTTGGGTTGTTGAAGGGGCAAGAAATATAGAAGGTTTATATTTCTCAATAACATCCACTAAAACATTTGTGTAAGACTCTGCCAAAAAATGAAACAGAGAGGGATGAGATACAACAATTACTACATCTGCACCTCCTCTTATTAGTTCTTGAGGTTTGTTAAATGGATTTTCCCCAACAAGAAGTGCATAAAGTTTTACTCCAAGCTTATCTGCAAGCTCTCTCCCTTTCCCTAATAATTCAAAAGCAGCACTTTCAAGTTGATCTCTTCTCTGCTCTGCAAAAATCATAACATCGCGATATTCTTCTTTTTCTTTAAATTCAGAAGCTTCACGTTCTATTTGGATCGCACTGGTAGGGCAAGGTTTTACGCATTCTCCACAGAGAGTACATTTCTCAAGCTCAATTATTCCAAGTTTTTTAACTTCTTTCCCGTTTTCTAATAAATGAGGGTCTTCTATAATCCTAACAGCACCATATTTACAAACCTTAAAACAAATTCCACAACCAGTGCATTTCTCTTTAGTAATTTTTATCCCCATCTTAAATTAGTCCCATTTCCTTTTGTTTCTTTATTATTTCAGAAACTGCTTCTTCTATCTGGTTAGAATAAAAAATCTTTCCACCTTTCGAAAGTAGAGGGGTAAAAATTTCAACCACCTTAGTAGGAGAACCTTTTGTCCCTATCTTTTCTTCTTCTGCTCCAATATCTTCAGGAGTCCATCTCTTAATTACAGCATTTTTTGCTTTTATTCTCCCTCTTAAAGTGGGTAATCTCGGCTCGTTTATTTCTTTTACTACAGTAATTAAAATAGGCAAAGAGGAAGAAACAATCTCATACCCCCCCTCAACTAGTCTCTCTGCTCTAATTCTCTCCTTTGAAATCTCGTTTATTTTTCTTACAAAAGTTATTTGTGGAATTTTCAGTTGAGCTGCAATCCCTGGCCCAACTTGAGCTGTATCTCCATCAATTGCTTGCTTCCCACAAATTATGAGATCAAAATTCCCTATTTTTTCACAAGCTTTCGCAAGAGTATAAGAAGTCGCCCAAGTATCAGCCCCTGCAAAAAGAGGGGAGGTTAACAAGATCCCCTCATCAACTCCCATTCCTATCACTTCTCTTAATGCTTCTTCAGCCTGAGGAGGTCCCATTGAAATTGCAATAACTTCCCCTCCCATTTTTTCTTTTATCCTTAACCCTTCCTCCACAGCATATAGATCAAAAGGATTTACCATAAGTTCCACGCCTTCGCGGACAACTGTTCCAGTTTTCTCGTCCATTTTTGCCTGTTCTGGATCTGGAACCTGCTTAATGCAAACGATTATTCTCATTTATGACTCCTCAACTTTCTTAAAAGCAAGCGTTACATTATGCCCTCCAAAACCAAAAGAATTAGAAAGGGCATATTTAATCTCTTTTTTAAAAGCTTTATTTGGAGTGTAATCAAGATCACACTCCTCATCAGGAAATTCATAATTAATTGTAGGGGTGATAATCCCTTCCTTTAAACTAAGAATGGTAGCAATTGCTTCTATGGCTGAAGCTGCTCCAAGTAAGTGCCCTACCATCGATTTAGTGGAAGAAATTTTTATTTCATAAGCCCTTTCTCCAAAAACTCTTTTTATAGCTTTCGTTTCTGTTTTATCATTTAACAAAGTTGAAGTCCCATGAGCATTTATATAATCAATCTCTTCTTTTCTAATTCCTCCATCCTCAAGAGCCCTCTCCATAGCCATTGCTTGAGGACCTCCAGTCTCATCAGGAGCAGTAATATGGAAAGCATCATCAGTAGCCCCATAGCCTACAATTTCTGCATATATAGAGGCACCCCTTTTCTTCGCATGTTCAAAATTCTCAAGAACTAAAGTTCCTGCTCCTTCAGACATAACAAAACCATCTCTATTCTTATCAAATGGTCTTGAGGCTCTTTCGGGGTCATCATTTCTTGTAGAAAGACTCCTTGCTGCAGAAAAACCCGCCAAAGCAAGAGGACCAATCGGGGCTTCACTTCCCCCTGTGATCACTACATCCATCTCTCCAGAGCGAACCTTTCTAAAAGCCTCTCCAATTGCATGCCCAGAAGATGCACAAGCAGAAACAACCCCATAATTCACACCTTTAAAACCAAATTTCATTGCAATCAACCCAGCTGCCATATTTATTATTAAAGCAGGGATAAAGAAAGGGCTTATTCTATCTGGACCTTTCTCTATTAACTTCTTATGCTCTTCCTCCCATATATTTTCTCCCCCAATACCAGAGCCATAAATAACTCCAACCCTATTTTTATCTAAATCCTCAAGAACCAAACCACTATTTTCAATCGCTTCAATCGCAGTATATAGAGCATATTGAGTAAAAAGATCAAACCTTCTAATTTCTTTTGGATCCAACTTTCCTTCGGGGTTGAAATCTTTCACTTCCCCTGCAATTTGACATTTAAAAGGAGAGGGATCAAACTTAGTGATCCTTGAAATACCACTTCTTCCCTCCTTAAGGGAGTCCCAAAATTTTTGTATTCCAATCCCCACAGGGGAGATAACCCCTAACCCTGTTACAGCAACACGATGCATTTATTCTTTACTCTTTTCCTTCGCCAATATGAGCTTTCAAATACTCAATTGCTTTCCCTACCGTCTCCAATTTTTCAGCATCTTCATCAGGAATACTTATATTAAAAGCTTCCTCAAAAGAAAGAACCAATTCTACAGTATCAAGGGAATCTGCACCTAAGTCATCTATAAAACGTGCATCAGGCGTTACTTCAGATTCATCAACTCCTAACTGTTCTACTATTATCTTTTTTACTTTTTCTTCTAAATTCATAAAATCCTCCTTTCTTTAAAATTTAAGTTAGAAGTCCTCCATCGACCTGAATTACTTGCCCTGTAATGTAAGAAGCTTCCTCGCTTACAAGGAAAGAAACCAAATTACTTACATCCCAAACCTCACCAAATCTCCCAAGAGGTATTCGGGAAAGATAATCTTTTTTTATCTCTTCGGGGAGTCTATTTGTCATTTCCGTTTTTATGAATCCTGGTGCTATTGCATTCACAGTTATATTTCTTGAGCCAACCTCTCGAGCAATTGATTTTGTAAAACCAATTATCCCAGCTTTCGAAGCAGCATAATTAGCCTGACCAGCATTACCCATAATACCTATAACCGAAGAAATTGAAATAATCCTACCCCATCTTAAATTCATCATTCCTCTTAGGACTGCTTTTGTACAGTTGAAAACACCCTTTAAATTAACCCTCAAAACATCATCCCAATCACTTTCTTTCATTCTAATAAGTAAGTTATCACGAGTTATGCCTGCATTATTAATAAGAATATTAATCACTCCAAAGGAAGTATTTATTTCAGAAACTGCAGAATTTACAGCTTCAAAATCAGAGATATCTATTTTCTTAAAAATTGCTTTACACTTATACTTTTCTATTTCTTCTATAGTGGAGGGATTTTCTTGAATATCAAATATCACGCAACTTATCCCTAAAGAAGCAAGCTTCAAAGCTATCGCTTGCCCAATTCCGAAACTTCCTCCTGTAATCAATGCTATTTTCTCTTTATTGTTCAATAAACCTCCTTATTTCTTCTGGAGAAGAAATACTCATTATTTCAACTTTGTCAAGAGTTTCTCTTATCATTTTAGCTAGGACACTCTTACATCCAATCTCTATAAATCGCTCAACCCCATCTTTTTGCATATTAAGAAGAGTGTTAACCCAGAGAACAGGTTTCTCTATTTGGTCTCCAAGAGTCTCTAATATTTCCTCTGGTTCTGTGACCTTATTAGCTGTTACGTTAGAATAAACTGGAACAGAGGGTCTTCTTATTTCTGTTCGAGAAAGGACTTTCTTAAAAGGGAGAGAAATTTCTTTCATTAAAGGTGAATGAAAAGCTCCTCTTACATTAAGAGGAATAACTTTTGCTCCTTTCTCTTTTAACCTTTTCTCGGCTTCTCTAACAGCTTCAATCTCTCCTGTAATAACTGTTTGAAAAGGGGTGTTAAAATTTGCTGTTCTTACGATCCCTGGGACTTCTTTAATAACATTCTCTATTTCCCTAGCTTCCAATCCAATCACTGCACTCATTGTCCCAGTCTTTGCGGATCTCATTAATTCTCCTCTAAAGCGAACAAGATGGAGGGCTGTAGGAAAATCAAAAGTCCCTGCAACAAGATGAGCTGTATACTCACCAAGACTATGTCCTGCGGTGCAGGAATATTCAAGCTTGTCTTTTATAAGGCAAAAGATAACATAAGAATTCAAAAGAATTGCAACCTGAGCATTTTTTGTATCATCTAACTCTTCTTTAGGACCTTCAAAAGAGATTTTTTTTAAAGAGAAACCCAATAACTTATCAGCTTCGTCATAAAGTTCTCTTGCATAAGGAAACTCTATATATAAATCTGATCCCATTCCAACTCTCTGGATTCCCTGGCCAGGAAAAACCAAAGCTGTTTTCATCGCCCTAAGCTTTCTTGAATTAAAGAATTGATCTTTAAGTCGTAAAACTTGTATCCCTTAATTATTGCATTTTTAATCGCTTTTTCGTTAGATCTTCCATGACATATGATGGTTATTCCATTAATTCCCAATAAAATTGCCCCTCCATATTCCTCGTAATTTACCTTTTTCATTAACTTCTTGAATGTAGGGCGAAGCATAATTCCACCTAAACAGGCAATCAAATTCTTGGCAGAGGCTTTTTTTATCTCAGAAACAATAAAATCAACAAGGGATTCTCCAAATTTTAATATTGCATTTCCAGTAAAACCATCGCAAACCACAACGTCTATTTCCCCCTCTAAAATATCATAACCTTCAACATTACCAATGAAATTTATATTAGCTTCGGAAAGTAATTCATTTGCTTCCTGAATTCTCCTCCCTCCTTTTGTTTCCTCTTTCCCCATTGATAGAAGTCCTATCTTAGGGCTCTTTAAATTATAGACCTTCTCAAGATATATAGAACCCATAATTCCAAAATCCCTAAGATTTTCTGGATCTACCATAGAATTTGCTCCAACATCCAGAACAAGAACCTTCCCTTTTTTAGTAGGGAAGAAAGTAGCCAAGGCAGGCCTATCTAAACCTTTAAGACGCCCAAGAGAGAGAATTGAAAAAGCAACCCCTGCACCTGTATTACCAGCAGAAAGAGTGATATCAGCCTTGCCTTCCTTCTGAAGCTCTACCGCTTTTGCCAAAGAAGAATCCTTCTTCTTTCTGTATGCTTCCATTGGAAGTTCCCCAGGCTCTACAACCTGAGAGGTATGAATTACTGAGAAAGAAGAAGGAATTGAAAACTTTTTTATTATTTCTTTATTCCCCACAAGCTGGACTTCTATTAAATCCCCTAACTCTTCATAAGCAAGAATCGCACCTTCTATAATTTTACGGGGTGCATAATCCCCCCCCATAGCATCAATTGCGATTCTCATTAAGCTTCTTCAGCACCCTTTAAGACTAAACGCCCTTTGTAATATCCACAATTAGGACAAACTCGGTGGGGTCTTGTAAGAGAATGACAGTGAGAGCATTCCACTAAATTCAATTCTTCTACTTTCCAGTGGGTTCTCCTCTTTCTTCCCCGAGTTCGTGAAGATCTTTTCTTAGGAACAGGCATAATAACCTCCAGGTTTTTTAAATCAAGAAATAGTCATGTTTTTCTTTATAATGAATACATCTCTCAAAATTGAGATCTACGCCACAGATAGGACATAATCCTAAACAATCCTCTTTACAAAGCGGTTTCATTGGAATTGAGAGGATAATCTCATCATGAACAAAAGGCCCTAAGTTTATGAAATTGTTAACTACAAGAAGTTCTCTCTCTACTTCATCAAGCTCATTTCTTAACTCTCGCTCTAAAATACTTTCCGTCTTTTCTTTAAATTCTAATAAAAAGTTCTGCTCCTCAAACCGAGAAAACTCTCTCAAACATCTTGAGCACGTAAGAGAAAGACCATATTTCATAAGCCCTTTAACCTCATAAGAATTTCCGATTTTCATTATTTCAAGGCTTATTCCCACATTACTAATAAGCTCCTCAATAAAAAACCTTTCTTTTTCAATATTCATACCTAACTTGATCCCACCCCTAGGGAGAGAACCAACGTTTATTTGAATATCCATAGTTTTAATATATTACAAGAAAACCTCTATTTGTCAACCTCTAAAACACACCCAAAACAAAAAACAAAAAGAAAATGTGGAAAACCTGTAGAAAATTCATAAAAACAAAATTAAGATATTGATTACAAATGACTTAAATTATCCCATTTATCCACAATAATTTATGGTTAAGATCTTTATTTTTAAATAGTTAGCTTCTTTTAAGTTCTTTATTTTTGTGGAAAAGGTGTTTATAGTGTTTGCTTCTCACATAGTTTATTTAGGGAGCAGCTATTGCATAGGGGTTTTCTTGGGAAGCATATATTTTGGCCAAGAGTTACGAGGAGATCGTTATAAATTATCCACCACTCCTTTGGTAATTTCTCTCGCAAGGCGAATTCTGTCTCCTTGGGTGTTTTAGTCTTAATATATCCAAATCTATTTGAAATGCGATGAACGTGAGTATCTACGCAAATTCCTGGTTTCCCAAAACCAAGAGTTATTACAAGATTTGCTGTTTTTCTTCCTACCCCTGGAAGTTTTAGTAATTCTTCTATAGAATCTGGAACTTTCCCTTTATACTTCTCCAAGAGGATCTTAACAATATATGGAATCCTTTTGGCTTTCGTGCGATAAAAAGCCACAGGATAAATTAATTTTTCTATTTCTGAAACTTTCAGTTTACTCATAGAATAAGGAGTCCCAGCTCTTTCAAACAATCTCCTTGAAGCCTCTCTTGTAATAGAATCTTTAGTTCTCGAGCTTAAGAAGGTTGAAATGAGCACCTTGAATGGATCTTTATTTTTCTCTGCTATTTCTGTCACAATAGGAGAATTCCATTTCTTATATTCTTTTTTTAGAATCCTTAGCATTTTTACTAAAGTTTTTGTATCCATAGGTTGATTATATGAATATAAAAGACAAAAGCAATAGGAATTACTTGACTTTCAAAAAATATTTTGTTATAATAAACAAAAAGGAGGAAGAAATGAGAAAAATTTCTTTATTTTTCTTGTTTTTAATAATTTTTTGTAGCCCAACAAGAACAGTAAAAAGAATTTCCCCAGAAGAAGTTACGGATCTTTCGGGAAGATGGAATGACACGGATTCAAGATTGGTGGCAGAAGAAATGATATCCGATATGTTATCTAGACCTTGGCTTATTGATTTTGAGCAAGAAAAAGAAAGAGAACCAGTTGTTATTGTAGGGACAATTAGAAATATGAGTACAGAGCATATAGACGTGGATCTATTTATAAAAGACATAGAAAGAGAGCTAATTAATTCCGGGAGAGTGAAATTTGTAGCCTCTAAAAGAGAAAGAGAGGAAATAAGAGAAGAAAGGATGGACCAACAGATGTATGCTTCAATGGAAACCGCAAAAAGACTTGCTGAAGAAGTTGGAGCAGACTTCTTTCTCATTGGCTCAGTAAAAAGTGTAGAAGATTTACTTGAAGGGAAAAAAGCTATTTTGTATTCTGTGGATCTTGAGTTAATTGATGTAGAGAAGAACATCAAGGTATGGATTGGGAATAAAAAAATAAAGAAGTTCATCGAACAGCGTGGTTACAAGTGGTGATTGATATTTTTTAAATGGTTTTTACCATTTGGTTTAGTATTCTTATTTTATTCTTTTCTTCCTGCGCTACTCTTAAAACCCAACTTAAGCATTACAAAGGGATTGAGGATGACTTTACCACCCGTTTTTATAATGAAGCGGTAAAAAAAATTGAAGAAGCTAAAGAAAAAGGAGAATATAAAGAAAAAGACAAAGTTTTATTCTATCTTGATATTGGCACAGCTCTCCATTTTGCAAAGAGATATTGGGAAAGCAACAAATATTTAGATAAAGCAGAAGTTGCAATAGAGGAGAATTTTACAAAATCTATATCAAAAATGGCGCTTTCGTTTTTACTTAATGATAATATTCTTGATTATCCTGGGGAAGATTATGAAGACATTTTTGTGAATGTGATGAAGTGTCTAAATTATCTTCACCTAAAAAAGTTAGATGAGGCATTAGTAGAGATAAGAAGGGTAAATCTAAAATTAAATAAAATAGAAGATAAGTATAGAGAATTGGGAGAAAAATTAGGAGAGAATGAGGAATTTGAGGAAGGCAAGATAAAAATAAGATTCTATAAAGGAGAAGTAGATCTTAGACATTCTATTATTGGAAGTTATCTGTCTATGCTTGGATATCTTTGGATGGGTAAGTGGGACGATGTTGAAATTGACAAAAGAAAAATTATTGAAGCTTCTAAAGGAAGATTAATCCCATTTTTAGAAAAGGTCACTAAAAATGAAGAAGAGAAAATCCCTGTTTATTTCCTTTGTTTTGTAGGGAAAGGCCCTATTAAAGAACAAGAAACCCTTTTGCTTGATCTCAATCCTTATCTTCACCTTGGTAAAATTGTTCTTCCCGGGAAAAGAAATTCAGAAATTACTTCTTTCCCTTATGAGGGAGAAAGCGAAATCCATATAAAATTTGCCGTTCCAAAAATAAAGAGGAGAGAGACAAGAATTAAAGCTGTAAGAATTTTTATAGATGGTGAATCTCAAGGAGAAATGGAATTAATCGAAGATTTTCTTGATATTGCGGAAAAAATCTTCGAGATAAAAAAGCCTATCATTTATCTTAGATCTGCAATAAGATCGCTCTTAAAGGCTTTAATAGATGCTAAAGCTAAAAAAGAAATCTCGGAAGAGAAAGAAGATAGAAAAGTTCTCTCAGGATTTTTGAAATTGATTGTGGATACGACAATAGACATCTCAGAAACCGCCGACTTAAGATGTTGGAGAACAATGCCGGGAGCTGCTTATGCATGGAAAATAGAACTTACCCCAGGAAAACATGAGGTAATCTTTGAATATATAGATGCACATAATAGAATTGTGGATTCAGAAAAATATACTGTTTTTATAAATAAAAATGAGTTAAATTTGATTGAAGGGGTGTGTTATAGATGAAAAATTTTTATTTTATATTTTTTTTGTTCTTCTTAGGATGCGTCTCTAAGCCAAAAATAAAAGAACTTCCAGAATGGATTGAAAATCCTCACATTTTATATCCAGAAAGTTTTTATCTTGCTGCTGTGGGAAGTGGGAGTTCTTTAGAAGAAGCAAAAGAAAGAGCAATAACTTCCCTCTCAAGTATTTTCTCTGTAGAGGTAAACCTAAATAGAAAGATTCTTGAGATATATACCGAGAAAAAGAAGGAAAAAGAAATAGATTGGGAACATTCAGTTAATCTAGTAAATAGGAGTGTTCTTAAAAGTGAAAACAAGTTAATAAATGTAAGAACACCCAAGACTTATTTTGATGAAGAAACAACAACTTTTTACGTTCTTTCTATAATAGATAAAGCTGAAACCGAGGTTCTTTACCGTAAAGAAATAGAAAAAAATGATGAGGCTATAATAAGAGTTTATAGAGAAGCAAAAAACACCAAAAATAAAATTACGAAACTTATCTATTTTAAAAGATGTGTAGAATTAATAAAAATTGGGGAAGCTCTTCGTTCCATACATAGAGTTCTTTCCCTTGAAAATACCCCTATTTTACCGATTTCAAAAGAAGAGCTTCAGATAGAACTAGAAATTTTAAAAAATGCTTTAGTGGCAAAAATAGAAACATCTGGGGGCAAAAAAGAGGAGCTTTATTCTTTTTTAAAAGAAATTTTGAATCAAACAGGTTTTAGTGTTGGAGAAGTAAATCCTGATATAATAATTAAAGGAAAACTTGAAATAAAAGATCTTGATTTCCCAAGAGAAGGAGAATTTATTTTATGGGAATTAACAATAGATGTGAGAGACTCTTCAACGGGTAATATAATGAACACCTTCATAGTTAGTGGGAGAGAAGGGCATATTATAAGAGAGGGAGCAATAAGAAGAGCACTAAATAGGGTAAAAGAGGAACTTAATACCAATTTTTACAAAACTTTTACTGGTTTCTTAATAAATACTTCTGAATAGAACTTGACAAAGATTATAAGTTATTTACTCATTAAAAAGAAAAGAAAGGAGGTCTTGATGAAAAATTTTCCTCTAATTGGAACTTTGCTTTTATTTAGCTCCTCACTTTACGGCATAAACCAGGCAGAAAAAGCAAAGAAATCTGAATTTATCGTTGTTATTCAGACAGACTTTGGAGAAATACAATTCGGTTTATTTAAAGAAGAAGCTCCTATAAATGTAGAGAATATAATCAAACTGGTAAAAAATAATTTTTATAATGGAACGACTTTCCACAGAGTAATTCCTAAGTTTGTAATTCAAGGAGGTGATCCCAATACAAAAGATAAAGACCCTTCTAACGATGGATATGGAGGCCCTGGATATTATGTTAAAGATGAAATATCCAAAAACCTAAAACACTTACCCGGAACCGTAGCTCTTGCAAAAGCCAGAGATGACCAGAATGGTTCCCAATTTTACATATGTTTAGACACCCTAAAATATCTAGACGGGAAATATACAATTATTGGTCAAGTTATAAAAGGAATGGATGTTGTAGAAAAAATCGCTAAGGTTAAGTGTGATAAAAGGGATCGCCCTATTGAGGATGTGATAATGCGAAAGGTTTATATGAAGGAAAAAGAGGAGGTAGAAAAAGAAGAAAAAAATTAAAATGAGAGAAATAATAAGAAAAAAAAGGGATGGGCTTAAGTTAAGCAAATCTGAAATAGAAAGATTTATAAAAGGGGTTACAGAAAAGACCCTTCCTTTATATCAGGTAAGTGCACTTTTAATGGCGATCTATTATAAAGGTATGGACTTAGAAGAAACAAAGAATCTTACATATTTCATGTTAAACTCTGGGAAAAAACTTGATTTATCCGACATCAAAGGACCAAAGATTGACAAACATTCTACTGGTGGAGTTGGAGACAAAATAAGCTTAATTTTAGCTCCTCTTGCTGCAGAACTTGGAATAATTGTTCCTATGATTACTGGAAGAGGTCTTGGACATACAGGTGGAACTTCTGATAAAATGGAATCAATCCCAGGATACAGAACTTCTCTTAGCCTTGAAGAATTTAAGGCAGTATTAAAAAAAATCGGTTGTTCCATTATCTCTCAGACCGAAGAGATTGCACCTGCAGACAAAGAATTATACGCTTTAAGAGATTCTACAGAAACAGTTGAATCAATCCCTCTTATCACCTCCAGCATCCTTTCAAAAAAATTAGCAGAAGATCTTGATGGACTTGTAATAGATCTTAAGGTAGGGGAAGGAGCTTTTATGAAAGATTTTTCCTCAGCAAAAAGATTAGGAGAAGTGATGAAAAAAGTTGGTGAAGAATTAGGTACAAAAATGAAGATCGTTTTCACTGATCAATCCTCTCCAATTGGGAGAAATATTGGGAATTCTATAGAAGTAATAGAGGCAGTGGAAATATTAAAGGGTAACCTGGAAGATTTCCCTGATACAGTAGAAATTACAATTTCTCTTACAGAAGAGATGTGTAAAATTGGAGGAATAAAAAAAGATGTCTTAGGGACCCTTAAAAGTGGGATTGTTTTTAAAAGGTTTAAGGAAATGGTTTCTCTTCATGGAGGGGATTTATCTTCTCTTATTACCTACGATAAACCAATTGTAGTTATAGCAAAAAAAGAAGGATTTATTGAAAAAGTTGATGCTTATAAAATTGGTATTGCGGCTTTACTTGCTGGCAGCGGAAGAGAAAAAAAAGAAGATAAGGTGGATCCTAAAGCGGGAATAAGACTTTTAAAAGTAGAAGGGGAAAGAGTAAAAAAGGGCGAACCTCTTGCTCTAATTTTTACCTCAAGATTTTCTTCCAAAATTGAAGAAGAGATTCAGGCAGCTTATTTAATTGGAAATAAAACGAAAGAAAGGAAAAGTAGAATATTAGATAAATGGTAATGAGTAAAAGAGCTATTATAGTCCTTGGTTCCAAGGAAAAAGAAATTACGGAAAAAAGAGTAAAATTTGTAGAATCAAAGGTAAAGAAATTTAATAATTTAAGGATTATATTTTCTGGGACAAAACAAGAAGTGGAATGGATGAAAAAGTATTCTAAATTAAATGCAATTTATGAAAATAAGTCCGAGACAACTCTAGATAATCTTCTAAATTCAAAAAATTTAATCGGAGACGCAGAGAAAGTTTGGATAGTAACGGATAAAAGTCATGAATTCCGGACAAAGTTCCTTGCAAGAAAGGTTTTTAAAAAAATTCCTTTTGAAGTTATTGGAGTTGAAGTCCCTTTCTACTTTAAAATAAAAAAATTATGGTATGAAATTTCAAGGCTTATAAAGCATGCTCTCTAACAAAAATTACGAAGTAATAGAACATACAGCAGATCTTGGAATAAAAGTTAAGGGAAACTCCTTACCTATCCTCTTTAAAAACGCTATCCTTGCAACCAGTGAACTACTTTCTGGAAAAATAAAAGTTAATCCTATTATAGAAAAAAATTTAACAATTAAGGAAAAAAATAGAAGAACAGCTCTTGTTTCTATTTTGCAAGAAATCATTTTTCTTTTTGAAAGCGAGCTTTTTTTATCAACAGAGTGTTCGGTAAATATAAAAAAACACACTTATAAAATTAAATTAAAGGGAGAAAACATTTCTCCTTCTCAAATAGAAAGCGGAACAGAGATAAAAGCTGTTACTTATCATCAACTTGAAATAAAAAAAATAAAAAATAGATACGAGGCAACAATTATTTTTGATATTTAATAAATTTTATTTACTTTCTATATTTTTTATTTTCTCCAATATTAACGGCCTAGCACTTTCCATCATTTCTCTAAAATCTTCATATCTCATTGTTCTTTCTTCAAAACTTCTCTTTGTAAGAGCTCCTAAGAAACGGGCCTCAAATTCTTTAAAATACGCTCCATAAAGGTGATAGCTATCAGCAATATGGCAATACCTACCCAAATTTATCTCTTTACCAGAAAGCTCCGAAATCCTATTTGCAATCCGTCTTTGCAGCTCCACAAGGGCAAAAATATTCATAAAAGCAGCTTTATAAGCATCATTTGAACGAAATCTTACATTCATATTTAGAAAAAATTTGCCTTCTTCTTCTGTAATTCTACACCATATACTTTGCAAGCAGGGAGGATCATAACACTCATTATCCTCCCAAACCTTCCACGTAATTGCTTGGGCTCTCCTTGTATAAGGCTTATTAGCCAACTTTTGGCAAATAATCTCAACTTGATCAAAAGGTTTTATAGAAGGAACTTCATAACCAAATAATCTCTTATGATATGTATATTCCCATCTCGTATCCTCAGGATCCTCGGGATTCCGAACAAGATGGTCTTTAATCCCTTCACAAACTTCCATCACATACTCTTGTAAAAACTCAACACCTGCAGGGAAATCTTTATGTAACATAGGCTCTTTTAGAGGTTCTAAGATTGTTATAACCATTGTCGCATCTTTACTTGGAGGATCCCCAGGCTTATCATATTCAGTTTTTATATCTTTCCCATTCTTATATAAAGAAATAAGAGAATTTTCCCAAGCTCTTGGTATACAATCACCTTCTACAGAAAGCACAGGTATCCCTTTCATAAGTTTTTTCTCCTCCTTATGAGTTATTCCTCATCAATTTCTCCAAAATTTTTATAAATTTATCCTTCTCTAGGTCAAATTCAATTGTTTTATTTTCCGAGAAGAATCCATTCACTATCTTAACCCTGATACCAGTAACATCCCTTATATATTTTTCTAACTCAATATTAGCTTTCCCCTTCCGAGGAGGACTTTTAATCCATATCTTAAAAGTTCCGTCTGCCATTTTTACAATTTTATTTTTGGAAGAAGATGGCCTTACTTTTATCTTCAACTGAGGCATAAAAAAATATCTTTTTATTTTCTTTTATGTCAAGAGGAAAAAATACTCCAAAAAAATTAATTTTCCCTCTTGACATAATCTAATTTTTTACAAATAATACTTAATATATTCACTATGGAACCAAGAAATCAAAAAGAATTTAATTGGAAAGAAATAAAAGAAAAACTCCAGAAAGAAGTGAACGAATCGGCTTTTAAAGCTTGGTTCGCTAATATGGAGTTAGAAGCTTTATACGATAAAGATGTTTATTTTAATATACCAAATACTTTTACCCAAAATTGGATAAAAGAGCACTTTATGGACGATTTAAATGCAATAATAAAAGAAGTCACAGGGAAGACCTATAATATTCATTTCCTTGTAAATAAAAATATGCCCCAAGAAAAACCTCAAGAGGAACTTCAACCTAGAATTCAAAAACCTCTTTTGCACGATAAATACACTTTCGAAAACTTCGTGGTGGGAGATAACAATAGGTTAGCATATGCAGCAGCAATAGCTGTTTCAAATGCTCCTGGTAGGGAATACAATCCTCTCTTTATATATGGAGGCGTCGGTTTAGGAAAAACTCATCTCCTTCAAGCAACTGGTAACAGAGTATACTCAAGGTATCCAAATCTTAAAATCCTTTATACTCAAGCAGAAGAATTTCTCAATGAGATGATAAAATCAATTCAGGAATATTCTACAGTTCAATTTAAACAAAAATATAGAGAAATAGATTTACTATTGATTGACGATGTGCATTTTCTTGCAGGAAAAGAAAGATTACAAGAAGAATTTTTCCATACATTTAATGCTTTATTTGAAGCAAAAAAACAGATTGTCATAACCTCTGATAGACCTCCAAGGGAAATTTCGGGTCTTGAGGAAAGAGTGATCTCTCGATTCCAATGGGGATTAATGGTAGATTTACAACCCCCAGATTTTGAAACTCGTTTAGCTATCCTACGATCTAAAATACAAAGTAATAATATTCAAATTGACGATAGTGTAATAAATTATATAGCATCAAATATAAAAACTAATATTAGAGAATTGGAAGGTTGTTTAATAAAGTTGTTAGCTTATGCTTCCATATATAAAACAGATATCACAATAGATCTTGCCAAAAAAGTTTTACGTGATTTTATCAAAGAAAAAGATAAAAAAGTAACGCTTGAAAAAATAATTAGTTCTGTAGCGGAATTTTATAATATAGATATAGAAGAATTAAAAGGGAATAAAAGATCTAAAAATGTTGCGTTTGCTCGTCAAATTGCAATTTATCTCTCAAGAAACCTAACTAATTTATCACTGAAAGAAATAGGAGATAATTTTGGAAAAAGAGATCATTCCACAATTCTACATTCTATTAACAAAATAGATTATTTAATTAAAAAAGATAATAAAATAAAAGACAACATTTCCACAATAAAAAATAAATTAATGGAAACTTAAAAAGAAAACAAGATTATTAACAAGTTATCTACATAAAGATATGGAAAAATATAAATTGGAAATTAAATAAAGAAAGGGAGAGATATATTTATTCACTTTATCCACAAGGTATATAACAATGACTAAAATAAAAAATAAGTTATAAGTAGTAAGAAGGAGGAAAAATGTTGTTCTCAATAAATGCTCAAGATTTTATTAGAGAGTTCAAAGCTATAATTCAAATTATTCCTACTCATACAACATTTCCAATTCTCTCTAATGTAAAAATAAAAGTAGAAAAAAATAAAATAAATATTTTTGCTACAGACCTTGATACTTCTGTTATATATAAAATGGATTCTTATACAGAAGAGAGTAGTGTTATTGTTGTTCCTGCAAGAACATTATTTTCAATTGTAGAAAAAATAGAAGGTGAAATAAAATTTTATAAAGAAGAAAACAGGATTAAAATAGAATACGAAAAAGGTTATTCTTATCTTCCTATTACACCAGAAGAAGATTACCCTTCTGAGCCAGAAATAGCGAGTCTAAACACTTATTCTGTTAATCCGGATGAAATTAATGAAGTTATTGATCAACTTATCTTTATTGTTCCGGAGGACCCAGCTAAAAGAAGATATAGTGGAATGTTATGGGATTATGAGAATAAGAATTTAAGATTTGTAGCTACAGACAGTTTTAGTCTTGGATATAAAGATATAAAAATAGATCTTGGAGAAGAGCCTTTTAAGATAGTTGTTCCTCCTAAAATTTTAAAACAACTTCCTTTATTTAGTTCTAAAGAAATGAAAATAGGAGTAGATGAAAGTAGAGTTTATTTTTTGGGGGATAGATTTACATTAGTTTCTAATCTAATAAAGATTGATTTTCCTGATTATAAATCTGTTATCTCTATAGAGAAAAAAAATATTTTAATTGTGGATAAAGAATCTTTTCTTTCTTCCCTTAGAAGAGTTTCTGTTTTTTCTAATGATAGATTTAAGAGTGTTCATTTAGATTTAGGAGATGATTTATATATAGAAAGTTTTTCTGAAATAGGAGAATGTAAAGAAGAAATAAAAGGAGAATATAAAGGTGATAAGATGAGAATAACACTTTCTTCTAATTATTTAATAAATTTTTTGAGAAAAATTAAATCTCAAAAGGCATTTTTAAACTTTAAAGATGAAGATAACCCTGTTGGTATTGAAGGAGAAGATAAAGAGATATTTTATTTATCTATGCCTATAACCACAGAATAAATATCTTAAACAACCTTTTTAACTTTATTAGCCTTAAGGCATTTTGTGCATACATAAACTCTTTTAATCTCTTTATCTATCTCTATTTTTATTTTTTGTAAATTTGGTTTAATTTTTCTTTTTGTTTTCCGTTTAGAATGACTTACTAAATTACCAAAACTTGTGGTTTTCCCACAGATAGCACATCTTTTCCCCATTCTCTTTCACTCCTTTTTAGGTTTATATTAAATAAAATATTATTTTTGTCAATATTTTTGATTTTAAATTATTTTAAACCATAGATCAAAATAAAGTTTGTCTGCCTTAAGGATGTTATCTGCCCAAGGAAACATTCCTCTTGACTTATAATAACTAATAAATATAAATAAAAATATGCAGAGATTACATATATGGGTAAGTGGAATTGTTCAAGGGGTTGGTTTTAGATATTTTACTATTAGGCAAGCAAGAGAGATAGGGATCTCAGGATGGGTTAGAAACTTACCAGATGGTAGGGTAGAGATCGTTGCAGAAGGAGAAAGTTGGAGGCTTAAGGAATTCTTAGAGAATATAAAAGTAGGCCCTTCACACGCTACAGTAACAAAAGTAGAAGTTAGAGAAGAGGAGTATAAAAAGGAATTTGAAGGATTTGAAGTGAGGTTTTAAATGGAAAAATTAAAAAATTATATTAGATCTATCCCAGATTTTCCTAAGAAAGGAATCCTTTTTAGAGATATTACAACACTTATTAAAAACAAAGAAGCTTTCAAAGAAGCAATTGATAAAATGGCATCTTTGATAAAGGATAAAGAAGTTTCTCTTATTCTTGGTATAGAATCCAGAGGTTTTATATTTGCAGCTCCTTTAGCTTATAAACTTGGAATTCCGCTTAATATTATAAGGAAACCAGGAAAATTACCTGCTTCTACTTTATGTGAATCTTATTCTCTTGAATATGGAGAGAATAAGATTGAGATTCATAAGGACGCAGTGAAAGAAGGGGATAGGGTTATTATATGTGATGATTTACTTGCAACAGGAGGAACTGCTTTAGCTGGAGCTCGGTTGGTGGAAAGGCTTGGAGGAAAAATAGCCACTTTCCTTTTCCTTATAGAATTAACAGATCTTAAAGGAAGAGAGAAGTTAAAAGATTATTCTGTTGAAACTGTAATAAAATTTTGAATCTATAAGAATTCTCTCTAAAAACTGCCGGAGGAGGGATTTGAACCCACAAGTCCTTTAAAGGACAACGGATTTTGAGTCCGTCGCGTCTGCCAATTCCGCCACTCCGGCCCTTCTCTGAAATATATTAAACGAATTTTATAAGTCAAGAGTTAGATTCTTTCTATAGGAGACTTTTTGCATAGTTCTCAATAGCCCTTTTAGCTTTTTTAGCTGCTTCAAAAGGTTTAATCCCCAAAATTAATTGGGATAGAAGAAAAGAAGAATAGAAACACCCTGAACCATGAAAAGAGAATCTCATTTTAGAGCCCTTTATCATTTTTATTCTTTTCCCATCGTAAAACAGGTCATCTCTTCCGTTAACTCCTGTAATTACTACATATTTTGCTCCAAGAGAGTGTATTTTTTTTGCAATTACCTCTGGGTCTTTTTCAGAAGTTAATAATTCTGCTTCTTTAAGATTTGGAGTTATGAAGGTAACTTTAGGAATAATTTTTTTCTTCATTTCTTTTATACCTCTTCCTGAAATTAAAGGATATCCTGAAGAGGAATTAATAATAGGATCAAGAACTATTAACCTGGGTTTTTTTTCTTTTAAGAAATCCGAAATTATGTTTACAACCTTTTCATTATAAAGCATTCCAATTTTAATCCCTTCAATTTCTCCCAAAATTTTTAAACAATCTTTTATATATTTTGTTGAAATAGGGAATACATTAAAAACTTTTCTTGAACTCTGGACTGTTAAAGCTGTTGGAATCGCTAAACAAGCTATCCCAAAAGAATTGAAAATTGAAAGGTCTCTCAAAATGCCAGCTTCTCCAGTGGGATCAAAACCTGCGATGCTTAAAGCTTTCATTTTACTCTTTTTATGGTGAGCCTTTTGCTCTCCCGAGGTAAAATAATAAATACAATTCCCCCAACACAACTTGTTAAAACAAAACTGGCGAAGAAAACAAGAGATATTGAAAAGGCTTCACTTTTACGAATAAAAGAGGAAAGAAAAAAAACATAAGCGCCTTCTCTTAGACCCAGGCCATTTAAAGTTATAGGGACAAGAGAGATTATAGTAATCAAAGGTAAATAAGCAATTAGAGCGGAAAAAGGTAGTTGAACTGATAACCCTTTTGCGATAAAGTAATTTATTAGAGTTATAATTATCTGAACTATGACCGAATAAATAGTCCCAATTAAAATCGTCTTTTTTTTATTTTTGTATATCTTAAGAGCTCTATAAAATTCTTTTATGGATTTTCCAAGATTAAATACTTTTATAGAAAGAATTTTCTTCTTTAACCACTCTACTTTCATAGAAACGAAAAGATAATATAAAAAAATAGTAAAAAAAATAAGACCAAGATAAAGAAGAGCGAGCTTCACAAATTTTATTTTCCCTGAAAATATACCAAAGACTCCTATTACTAATATCCCAATCATTCCGAGCATTCTTTCCATTATGGAAGCTCCGAAAGCTTTTTCAAAATTTTCTTTTCCTCCAGCATAAGCAGAACGAACTAAATCCATTCCAACAGCACTCGGTAAGAAATTATTGAAGAAAAAAGAAATAAGAAGATATAAATAACTTCTTCCTTCGGAAATGTATATTTCTTGGGCCCTAAGAAGAGAATTCCATCTTAAAGAAAAAGAAAGATAAAAAATAAAAAAAAGAAAAAAGGTTATTACAAGATAAAAGATCTTTAAGTTTTTTATATTTTGAACTACTTCGCCTATAGGAACCTTTGCCTTAAAGAGATAGTAGAATAACCCAAAAGCTATTAGAAGTTTAATAAATTCTATAACAAATTTTTTCATTTATTTAAAATATTTATCTCTGCTAAAATGTCAAGCAAGGGTTTCACTTCTTTAGAATTATTGCAATTTTCTATTTTTGGTCTTGATTTTTTTATTTTATTGTCCTATACTATAAAATATGAGGTCTAATAAGGTTGATTTGAGAATAGAAGAGATAAAGAAAATATTAGATAAGTTAGAAGTTCCCTTCGCTATGTTAAACAAAACTGGAGAAGTTATTTTTGCTAATGAGTATTTTAAGGAGAAAAGATACTCTCTAAAGGATATTCTATCTCCTTTTGACTTAGAGAATGTTAAGGAAGAAATAGAGAAGGAAGTGAAGATTGGAAAGAAGAGAGTTAAAGTTAGGATTAGAGTTCTCCAAATAGAAAATTCTCAAAAAGTTTTTTTATTAGAAGTTTATTCTTTGGATAAAGATTTTGGGGAAATTATCTCTTCCTGGTATAAAACCATAGATGCTGTAAAGGAGATGTTATATGTGGTGGATAATAACTATAATTTGGTGAAGTTAAATAGTGCTGTGGCTGAGTTAAGTAAGAGTCATCCTAAAGAATTAATAGGCGAAAAATGCTATAAAGCCGTTTTTAGGAAAGAAGAGATCTGTGAAGATTGTTTTCTCCCAGTTGTGATGGAGAGAGAAGGGAAGATTCAGTATATAAGGAATGAATGGGGGAAGACATTTCTTGTTACAGGAGTAAAGATAAGAGAAGGGGAATATCTTTTTGTAATGGAAGACGTGACGAAAGTAAAACAACTTGAAAGAAATATTGCGGAAATTAAAAAGTTTAATTCAATAGGTTCTTTAATATCTTATATAAGACATTCTGTAGGGAATGGAATTAATGCTATTAAATGTTCTTTGCAAGTCCTTGAACAGATGTATGAAGAACTTGATGATTTTAAGAGGAAAGAATATTTAAGTAAGTGTCTTGGGGAAGTAAATAAAATAGAATCGCTTCTTGCTACTTTAAAGGAATTTTCAAGATATGAAGGTATTGGTTCTTTTGTTTTGGATTTGACTGAGGTTGTTTTAGAATGCGAGAAGAATTTTAGGGAGTTTTGTAGGAATAATGGAGTGGAGTTTAAGAGTAAATGCGAGAAAAAAGAATTTTTAGTGAAAGGAGATGCCCCTTTAATTGTTGTGGCTCTTACAGAAATTATTGACAATGCAATAGAAGCTATGGAAAAATCTTCAAAAAAAATACTCTCTTTTAAATATTACCTTAAAGAAGATGAAGCTGTTTTGGAGATTTCAGATACAGGGATTGGTATTCCAGAGGAGAATCTTTCAAAAATTGGAGAGCCTTTTTTTACAACAAAAAAAGAAAGAGCAGGGCTTGGCCTTTATCAAGCTACCAAAATAATAAAAATGCAGGGAGGAGATATTGAATTTAGTAGCAAGGTTGGGAAGGGAACAGTTGTTAAAGTATTTTTTAGGGAATACTCTGGTTAAACCATAAAAAGGGTTAAAAGCTCTTAAGAAATAGCTCTCTCAGTCTTCCATATAATTGAGTGAAAAAAATAATTGCTTCTTTTGTTTTCATTTGAGGGCTCCAAATATACTTTCCAAACCCATTTTGAGCTAAAACATAAAATCCTAAAGAAAATTGCCCAATTGAGATGTATCCAATTGAGAGCTGTCCAATACCCAGAAGGATAGAAATTGCGAATTGGGCTATTGCTGTAGTGCTTAAAATAAACTGCCCCAATCCAAATAGAATTCCTATCCCAAATTGAGCAAAAGTAATTAACCCTATAGCGAATTGCCCAATTGCTATTATCCCTTTTGCAACTCTTATTTTGTTTTGTGTATCTCTTCCAAAAGCAATGTGAATTAGAGGATAACCAAAAAGCGTTTTATCTGTTTTCCATTCAAAACCTTGTCTTTTCCATTCTAATTTTGGAAGAGAAGCTCCACAATAAGGACAAATTCTGGATTCTTTACTTAGTTCTTTCTGGCATTCTCTACAGAAAATTATTCCCATTCATTATCTCTATTCCCTTGGGTAATAAACTTTTGGATTTATGTTATATTTATTTAGTTTTAGATATATATTTTGTCTTGTCATTCCTGCTATCTTTGCCGCTTCTGTTACAACGCCTTCTGTGTATTTTAGGAG
Source organism: candidate division WOR-3 bacterium (assembly GCA_039804165.1). Lineage (NCBI taxonomy): Bacteria > Pseudomonadati > Caldifarciminota > Caldifarciminota bacterium. The sequence goes on along the minus strand of JBDRZZ010000003.1, from coordinate 5,092 downwards.
ATTCCTTAAATATTTTTTCTCAAAGACTTCTTTTGCTTCTTCATATTTTAAGATATTGGAAGGTTCTAATTCTTCGCTTTTACTTGTTTTCTCTGGTAAATGTTCAGGGAGGATAATTTCTCCTGGACAAAGAATAACTGCTCTTTCTATTGCATTTTCAAGCTCTCTAACATTTCCTGGCCAGGAATATCTCATTAGGACTTCCATCGCCTCATCAGAGACTCCTTTTATTTGTTTTCTGTTTTTCTCTGAATATTTTCTTAAGAATTCTTTTGTTAACAAAGGAATATCAATTTTCCTCTCTCGTAAAGGAGGCATAGAAATTTTTACAACATTCAAGCGATAATATAAGTCTTTTCTAAATTTTCCTTCTTCTACAGCTTCTTCTATAACTCTATTTGTTGCAGCAAGAATTCTTACATCAGCTTTTCTTTCTTCTGTAGAACCTACAGGATAAAAAGTTTTGTCTTCTAAGACTCTTAATAATTTTGACTGAAAGGCGGGTGAGGTTTCTACAATTTCATCTAAAAAGATTGTTCCTTTATGAGCAATTTCAAAAAGACCCTTCTTTTTCTTATCTGCTCCTGTGAAAGCTCCTCTTTCGTATCCGAATAACTCACTCTCAAGAAGAGACTCTGGAAGAGCACTACAATTTATTGCGACAAATCTATGCTCTTTTCTTGGAGAGTTAAAATGAATAGCCTTTGCTACTAATTCTTTACCTGTTCCTGATTCGCCTTGAATTAAAACTGTTGCTTCAGAAGAAGCTATTCTCTCTATTAACTCAAAAATTTCTTGCATTTCTTTGCTTTTTCCTATAAGCCCTGAGAAACTAAACTTTTCCTCTGCTGTCTTTTTTAAAGATTGATAACTTATTATCAATTCTTTTTGTTCTATTGCTCTTTTAATTATTTCTAAAATTGCTTTTGTAGAAGCAGGTTTTTCTATAAAGTAAAAAGCCCCCATCCTCATAGCCTTTACTGCAAGATCAATGGAGGCATGCCCTGTTATCATTATAACAGGGAAGCTGGAATCAATGTTCCTTATTATTTTTAATATTTCTATTCCATCCATATCGGGGAGAACAAGGTCCACTAAGACTACGTCAAAATCTATTTCTTTAAACCGATCTATACCCTCTTTCCCTGTTGTTGCAGTGGAAACAACAAGATCTTCTTTTTTTAATCCTTGTGCCAAAACCCCTAAGAATTTTTCGTCGTCATCTATTACAAGGACTTTATAAGACATAATACCTCCTTCCTAAAATATTTATAATTATATAAAAATATCTAAAGTTTGTCAAGTATATTCTACATATGTTTATTAGAATTGCTTTAAATAATTATGAGAATGGTATATATATATTTGAAGGATAAATAGTTAAAATTTGGAACAGAATTTTTATATTATTTTAACATGAAGATTAAGTTTAGGAAGGCTAATGATTTAGATGTATTTTTGGTTTTTCGTTGGCTTATTTTCCTTTCTATAATTCTTATGGCGATTTATGCTACGGAAGAGGTTGAAAGAATAGGTCTTATCTATAAAATAGCTTTTTCTTATTTTATGTTCAATCTTTTTTTAAGAATATGGAGACTCGATATTTTAATTAATCAAATGGTTCTTTTCCTTTTGTTCTTTTTTGATATTATTATTGTTTCTATTGTTTTTTATTATACAGGAAGTATTAGTTCAGATTATTTTATTTTTTATTTCCTTACCATAATGATGGCTTCAATTTCCTCAGGAATTGTTTATTCAATACCAATTACTATTGTAAGCGTAGGAGTTTATGTATGGCTTCTTAAAGAAAGATCTCAGATTGATTTTCAGGATCCTTTGTTTTTATTAAAGATAGTGTTTCTCCTTTTAACAGCTTTTATAAGTAGTTTATGGAATAAGATTATGAAAGAAAGAATTGAAGAGGTAAAAACAAGCGAAGAGAAAGAAAAAGAGGAGATAGAGGTTTTCTATAAAGAGATTATCAGTTCCATTAATTCCGGCATTATTATTTTTGAGGATGATAATAACAAAATGTTAGTAAGATTGATTAATCCTAAGGCAAAGGAGCTTATAAGAAAAGATAAGAAAGTCTTCTCCATTATTGAAGAATGTGTGAAAGAAGCGCAGATTTCTTTAGAAAATAAACATTTAGTAAAAGTAGAAAATGGTAAATATTGGGGGATTAATCTTACGATTCTTAGAGATTCCTCTGGAAAAGGTAAAGGAGCTATAGTTGTATTTAATGATATAACAGATAGGAAGAGGTTAGAGAAAGAGATGGAAAGATCTGAAAGGATAAATCGCCTTGGGAGACTAACTCTTCAAATAGCCCATGATTTAAGAAATCCTCTTGGGAGTATTAGTGGGTTAGCCCAGTTGCTTTCAATTTCTTCTAAGGAGGAAAAAGACAGAGAATATGCAAAAGAAATTCTTAAAGCTTCTAATATAATAAATGGATTAATAGGGGACATGCTTGAGTTTTCAAGGGATCAAGTGTTAGAGAAAAGAACATTCGATTTTTTGTCCTTTATAGAGGAAATTATAGAAGATTTGAAAAGGTCAGAAAATGTGAAGGGGAAAAAGGCAAAAATTTCTCTTATTTTTGAAAAAGGAGATTATAAAATTGAAGCAGATAGAGAAAAACTTAGAAGGGTTTTTGTGAATCTCATTAATAATGCTTGCGATGCAATAAGTGAAGGTGGTGAGATAAATGTTGAAATGAGAGAAAATAGCAAAAGTATTATTACAAAAGTGATAGACAATGGAGTAGGTATTCCAGAGGAAAAGAAAGATGAAATTTTTGAACCTTTTATAACAACAAAGCCAAATGGAACAGGGCTTGGCCTTTCAATTGTTCAAAGAATTGTTTCAGCGCATAAAGGAAAGATTTTTGTAGACAGTAAAGTAGGTGAGGGCTCTATCTTTACTGTTGAGCTACCAAAGAAAGGAGGTGAAAATGCCTAAGGTTTTGGTGGCTGATGATGCTCCTTCCATTTTATATTTATTCAAGGAATTTTTTAAGCTGAAGGGATTTGAAGTTGACACTGCAGAAAATGGGCTTGAAGTTTTAAAGAAAATTAACAAAAACAAATATCATCTTCTTATTCTTGATATTAAAATGGGAGGAAAACATGGATTGGAGATTCTTCAAAGAATTGTAGAACTTGGATATAAATTTCCTGTGATTATGTGTTCAGCTTATGAACATTTAAAAGAGGATGTTGAACTTATTGCTAAGGGGAAAATAGATTTTGATTTTATAACAAAACCTCCAGATCTTGAACTTTTATGGAGTAAGGTGGTTAGACTTTTAGAGAAAAATGCAATTAAACAAGAAGTTAGACCTCCTGAAGAATAATGAATCTCTTGATGAGCTTTTGAAGAAGATTCTTGATCTCTCTCAGGAAGTTCTTCATAGTAAAGCTGCTACTTTATTTCTTGTGGATCGAACAAATAATGAGCTTGTTTTTAAGATTGTCAATGGCCCTACTTCGAAGGATTTGGAAGGGAAAAGAATTAAAATTGGAGAAGGTATTGCAGGGAAAGTGGCTAAAGAAGGGAGAACTTTAATTGTAAATAGAGCAAAAGATTCAGGGTATGCAAATAAGTTTGATAAACAAACTGGCTTTACTACAGAATCTCTTCTTGCAACACCTCTTATTGTTGACGGAGAAATTATTGGAGTAATAGAAATGGTGAATAGTAAGAGGGGTTTTTATACTGAAGAAAGCAAAAAAATAATTGAAAAATTTGCAGAACAAGTTTCTTCAGAACTTAAATTAGCTCTTCTTGGAGAACGACTTTTAAAAACGCAAGATTTTTTGGGTTCTATTATAAACTCTTTCCCAGGAGGCTTAATAATTTTAGATGAGGAAGGATTCATAAGGAAGGTAAATCCACAAGCAAAAAGAATCTTTAAAATTAAGGATGTAAAAGGGAAGAAACTTGAAGAGATTTTACCTTATCCTCGGATCATTAATAATATTAAAAAGATTAAGGGAAAAGGGAGTTTTGAGGCTCTTATTAGAAGGGATAATAAGGATTTTCATTATGATTTTGAGATCTCGACCGCAAAAGAAATAACTCCCTCTGGGGTAGAGAAAAAATATTTAGTTATAAATATTATTGATATTACAGAGAAGATAGAGCTTAATAGACTAAGGTATTTGCAGGAAGTTAATGCAAATTTCATTTCCGGATTATCTCACTCATTAAGGACACCCCTTACACCAATTTTAGGTCTATCAAGTATTTTGAAAGACCAACCTCTTGGAGAAAATCATAGGAAAATGCTTGAAGTAATCTATCAGTCAGCTGTAGAAATGAAAGAAATTGTGGAAAAGCTTTTAGATATTGCAGAGATAGGGACAAGGAAAGTCATGAAACCCTTTAAAGAAATAGATATTATTTCACTTTTAGAAAGAATAATCTTAAAGATTGATTCTCCTTATTTTGATTTTATTCCAGAGAAAGAAAAGATATTAATTTATGGTGATTATAATTGGTTAGAGAAATGTTTAGCTCAATTACTTATTTTGGAGATGAAAAATAGAAAAGAGAAAAGATTAAGACTTGAGGTAAGAGAAGAAAAGAATTATGTATATTTAAATTTTAAAGGGGCCAAGGCATTAATAAAAGATTTTTCTCTCCTAAAAAATATTCCTATTATACATTTTAATGATTCTCTTAAAGTGGAATCAGAAATAAATTGTTTAGAGGTTCCTCTTATAAAGTTGATTTTGAATTATCATAATGTGAAGATTATAATGAATGAAAAGGCATCTTTATTTTCTTTAAGATTTAAAAAGTAGGATAAACAAATCTCTTTCGCTTAAATAGAAAAGACCTTCCAAGGCAGGTGGTGGACACTTTGAGATATTTTAACATTCACAAGGTCTAATTCCAGATCAAGAGTCACATCCATTTTCTTCTCCAGGAGTTTATCAAGATCCGCCACAAACCAGTGGACAAGTTGAGGAGATTTGTTTCTCTCAATAAGTATCTCTAAAGTGTTTTATCCTTCTTGTTTGAGTTCTTTCTCATCGTATTAAAGAAAAATAGATAATTATTGACTTTATGAAAGAAATGC